>NZ_JBSSDE010000006.1:0-108384 GCF_054060435.1 Thermostichus sp. MS-CIW-34
TTTTCTGCTTTGCTTTGGCTACCATGTTGGCAGACTCGAAAGTAAACAGAAAGATCAACTGGTAGTAATCCGTACTGAACATATTATACATTATTATTATTTTCAGTATAGTTGAGCTTATTATTGACTAGAGTCATGCTCCACCAAGCGGTCGAATTCTCGCTCGAAGGTGACCAAGGCCCGGTTGGTTTTGCCCCCCAAGTAGAGCCCCGTCTCCGTTTGCAAAGCCCAGATTTGGCTGTAGCTGAAGTAGCTCATCACCACCCCCACCATCAACAGGCCAAATCCGAGATACACCGCAGGGATCCCTGGATCGGATTTAATTTGCAGTCCGGTAGCGCCGATCACCTCATCCAGATACAGAGTGAGGGGGTTGGGGAAGCGTTGGGGAGCGACCTCGTCGAGGGCCAAGCTCATGCCTTGGCGCAGGGATCCCATCCATTGCCCTTCAGTGTCGTAGAGCAGGGCTGTCCCCTGCAAATCCGGCAGCAGCAGCGTGAGGCCCTGGCTCATGTCCGGCTGGGTGGGCACAAAAGCGCCCCAGAGTTTGTTGCCTGCCTCGGTGCGCACCGGCACCACCGGGATTTGAAAAGAGGGGCTATTGTTGATGCGGATGCGGATGCTGTCGATGCTCCAATCGGCTTGGTAAAGGGTCACACCCCGGTAGGAGAGAGGATGGTTGACGGAAATGGTCTGACGTTTAACCTCCTGACCCTGATCCAAGATCGAGAGGTCGGAATAAAACTGCTTGACACGGCCATCGGCAGCGTAGTCAATCCAGAAGCGATTGGCCCGAATTTGCCAGGTGGGCAAGTGAGCGCGAGCCAGATCCCCTGCTCCGGTCAAGTGTTGAATAGAAGCCACGCCGCCGCTGGGAATGAGTTCTTGGGCCTTGAAGCCGCTAATGCTGCCCCAAATCGCCCCCAGCAAGATCAGCAGCATGCTGACATGCACCAAGATGGGGCCGATCCTGCCGATTAACCCCTTGCGGGCGTAGAGGTAATGGCCCTCCTGAAACACCAGATAGCCCTGTCGACGCAACTGCTGCGGCAGCCCTTGTAAGGATTGTTGGGGCAGATACGTCCAAAAGGGCAGGCGCTGAAAAGACTGCGGACGGGTGAGATAGCTCCAACGGCGAGCCACCTTGAGCATTGGCCACTGGCGCGTAAAGGAACAGGCGATAAGGCTGCTGCCGAACAGGATCAAAATGGCCAGAAACCAAGGGGTGCGGTAGACGTGATCCAATCCCAAGTTCAGGATCACCCGCCACGTGAGAAAGCCAAACAGGGCCGGATGCTCCGGATAGTGGGCTTGATAAAAAGCCGCTGTTTCCTCTTGCTCAATTACCGTGCCGGTGGCGCTCAAAACCGCAATCGCCAACAAAAGGCCAA
Organism: Thermostichus sp. MS-CIW-34; assembly: GCF_054060435.1. Classification (NCBI taxonomy): domain Bacteria; kingdom Bacillati; phylum Cyanobacteriota; class Cyanophyceae; order Thermostichales; family Thermostichaceae; genus Thermostichus; species Thermostichus sp. MS-CIW-34. Next base: position 1,392 of record NZ_JBSSDE010000006.1, read on the forward strand.
TGGCCAGGCGCAGATCCGCCAGCAGCGGCAGCAGCTCATGACGAAAGTACCGCCGCAGCGAGGAAACCCAGCGGGCAAGCGGGAGAGAGTATATGACCATGAGAAGTTTGTCGGCTCAAGATTCAGACCGCTGCTCTTGCCAGGCAAGGTGCAGTCCCCAACAGGGTGCTGTAGGTGTAGCCCCATCTTAGCCTGCAGAAGCAGGGATCCCTTAGGCCCAAGCCGACAAGATTGTTACGCTGCCGAACCCCACCAACATCACCCCACTGGCGTAGGTGAGCCAGCCCGACCAGCGCCGCAAGGCCAACAGTTGCTTCACCGCTCCGGTAAACACCCCCGCCAGGAGCAGGGGAAAGGCCAACCCCAGCCCGTAAGCCAGCAACAGCCCACCCCCTACCCATGGCTGCCCTGTGGTGGAAACCCAAGCCAGCAAAGCCACCAAAACCGGCGTACTGCAGGGAGAGGCCACCAGGCCAAAGGTTAACCCCAGCAACACTGCCCGGCCTAACCTGGGCCATTTCCCGGGGATCTCGAGGCGGTTAAACCCATCGGGAAAACGCAGGGGGAGCACCTCCAACAAGTTCAGCCCCATCAAGATGGCAATTCCCCCCGCCACAGTGGGCCCAAAGGATCCCGTTTGTCCGTAAACGCGACCCAGCAAAGCTGCCGACAAACCCAGCAGGGTCAGGGTAAAAGCCATGCCAGCCGCAAAACCCAGGGATTGAGCCCAGACCTGCAGCCGCCCTTCCCCAGCCGTTTCCTCAGAAGCGGGGGTGTAGCCGCCGATGTAGGCGATGGTCACCGGCAGCATAGACAGCGTGCAGGGGGAAAGACTGGTGAGCAAGCCCGCCAGACCCACCACCAACAGACTAACGGGAGAAAGGTGCTGCAGTTGAAACTGAACCAGCTCAGTTGCCCATTGTTCCAGTTGGTAAAGCCAAAGCTGAGCCGTGCTCAACATAAGCTCGATCTGTCCACATAAGCTCAAGGTAGCATGAACTCCCCCGCCCCCCTGGGATCCCCAGTCTTGGGGGAGTACGTCTACTGTCCATTCCCACCGCGCAGGTTGTGAGGAATTCCGCGAGGATGGTTGACGGGGAACTGCTGCCATTCCTGTTGAGCTCGTTGCAGCACCAGGAGCAATTCGTCCCACCTTTCGCCATCGATCAACTGCTCTATCTGTCGCAGCTGAGCTTGGTAGCTGCTCAGGGCAGTCAGCAGCGCCTGCCGGTTGTGGCGGGCCATCTCCAAACCCAATTGCGGGATCCCTCCGCCAACACGGCTGGTATCGCGGAATCCGCTGCTGGCCAAAGTGCGGGCCAATTCCAGAATCGCGGGATCCCCTTCTTGGCTAACCGCTGCGATCAAACTGGCGCTGACCATAACTGGCAAATGGCTGATCCAGGCCACCGCTCGGTCATGGCGGGCGGGATCCGTGAGGACAGCTTCTGCGCCAATGGCAACAACCAGCTCTTTCATTGCATCGAGAGCCTGAGGTTGGGTCTCGGCGATGGGAGTGAGCACGTAGGGCCGCCCCCGAAACAAGTCAGCTTCTGCCGCTTGGATCCCTTGCAGGCTTTTGCCGGCCATGGGGTGCCCCCCCACAAACCAGGGCCACAATTCGGTTGCCGGAGCAACGATGGGCTGCTTAACCGAGCCGACATCGCTCACCACGGTTTCTGCCGACAAATAAGGCAACAGGGCGGCTAGCGTGGCCAACACCTGCTCCAGAGGGGTACAGATCAGCACCATTTGCGGATCAAAGCGAGCCAACTGGGCCAACTCGGTTCCACAGCCTTGGACAGCACCCCGTTCCAGAGCCTGTTTGCAGGTGGCCGGGTTGCGGCTTATCCCCCAGACGGGATATCCCTTTTCGGTCAGTTTGAGGGCCAGGGATCCGCCGATCAACCCCAACCCGACAATGGCAATGCGCATAGTATCTCAGTAAGCCAGTGAAACTCCTTTTTGGACACCACCAACAACCGCTTCCAGGTGTAGTAGGAGGCCGCTCCCGTAGCTCAGCGATACTCGCCACCGGCGGGCAAGCCTAGTTCCTTCCGAAGCTCCCGCCGCAGCAGCTAAATTCTCGGCCAGGGACTGTCCACTTGTCCATTTTTAAGTCAATATAGGGGTAACATCCGGGCTTGCTTGCCCTGCGGATTCGTGGTAGCCAAACTGGCCTCCGACAGGAAAAACAAGGGCAGGCCTTGGATGTATTGGCAGGAGCTCGGCCCGCTGTGGACTGCTGTTGCGCCGAAGGGATCCCAGCCTTTCGTGCCGGCTCAGCGCAGTTCTTCTTCGCTTACTCAAGAGCAGGTGTCCCTCTTCTCAGCGATTCTCCAGAACTGTACCCATCGAGCCACTTTCACAGCGGGCTCGGCTTTTGGCCTGCGAGTTCCCGCTTTAACCCCCGTTGGGGAGCACTCTGTCGTTTAGGAGATTCTATGCCTAGTGAACCCAAAACCCGCAAGAGCCGTGAAAGCACTAACCCGCGCCCGCGCGACCGTCGTCGTGAATCGGCCAAAGGGAGCAAAGGGGCAGTTTCAGCCACCCATCTCTCCTTGCCGAAGTTAATTCAAGAGAATGCGGTGCTCCAATCTCGCAGCCAGTTGTTATTGATGTACAGTGACTTCCAAACCGAAATGCCCAACGATGGCAAAACCGGTGTGGGCACCTGGCTACAGTCTCGACTCAAGGAGCACGGCATGCCCAGCCTGCTGCGTTTTGGCCCCCGCTCCCGCCCCCAGGTTTTCCGCCGCGATGAATTTTCCGAGTGGATTACGCTGGCTCTGGCCTCTGTTAACCCCAACAGCGATACTGCCCCCCAAGAGCACCTGAGCTAGGCCGGAAGGGGAAGTTGAGCGGTAGAAGCAGAGGTTGCTGGCCCAGGGATCCCGCCACGCCCGTTGAGGGAAGAGGGTGAACTGGGCTTTTCTGTATCCGGCAACAGCAGGTCGCGGATGAGGCGGGCTGCCGAGCGTTGCAACCAGCGGGAGGCCAATTGACGGCCCAGTTGTTGAGCTTCCGGTTTGGCAGCCACCTTGGCAACAATCGGCAGAAGCTGCAGCGGCTGAAAGCTCGGGTTGCTGCTGAGGAGTTCCCACAGACGCTGCAAATGAGCCAAGCCATCTGAGCCACCCTGGGATCCCGAGCTGGAAAAGAGCACATCCACTAGGCGCTCCCGCAGGAAAGCGCCCCGCTCAGAAAAGATAAAATCAACGGCCTTTTCCAGGGATCCCTGTAGATCAAAATCCTCGCTGTTGACGGCGTTGCGCAGCAGGTTCTCCAGGCGGTTCCAGCGAAATTGCCCCTGGTTAAACAGCAGCTCCCGCAGGGATACGCGCAGCTCCGGGGCCGGGTCGGTGAGCAGGCGCTGAGCCACGTAGGGATAGGCCACGCTCAACACCTTAAAGTTGGGATCCAGGCCGATGGCGATCCCTTCCAGGGTGAGCAAAGAGCGGATGATCAAGGCGTAGTAGGCGGGAACTCGAAAGGGAAAGTCGTACATCACCCCCGAGAGCCGATCGGTGATGCTCTTGAAATTCAGTTCGGAGACCGATTTGCCCATCGCTTCGGCGAAGACAGCTTCCAGAGCAGGGATGATGGGAGTCAGGTCGGTATCTGGATCCAGGAACTCCAAGTCCACGTAGTCTTGGGCCAGCCCGGCAAAGTCTCGGTTTACCAAATGCACAATCGCCTTGATCAGGCCGTAGCGCTGATGGGGCGCGATGGTGCTCATCATGCCGAAATCGATATAGGCCAGCCGCCCGTCGTACATGGCCAAGAGGTTGCCCGGGTGGGGATCGGCGTGGAAAAAGCCATTTTCCAAAAGCTGCTTGAGGGAGCAATTGACACCGATCTCGATCAGGTGTCGCCCATCCAGCCCCGCAGCAGCGATTTTGTCAACCTGAGTCAGCTTGATGCCATCAATCCACTCCATCGTCAGCACCTTGGTGCGGGTGTACTCCCAGTAAATTTTGGGAGCGTAGATGGAGGGGTGACGGTACAGCGCCAGGAACCGCTCGGCATTGCGGCCCTCCTGCGTGTAGTCCATCTCTTCGTAAAGGCGCCCGGCAAACTCATCGACGATGCCCACCAGGTCGCTGCGGATGCGGCGGAAAGTGCGTTTGGCCCAGGCGGCCAGGCTGCGGACAATATACATGTCGAGAGAGATGCGCCCAATCAAGTCGGGCCGCTGCACCTTGACGGCGACTTTCTCCCCGCTGTGCAAGTAGGCCTGGTACACTTGCCCCAAGCTGGCGGCGGCAATCGGTTCAGGGCTGATCTCTCGAAAGATTTTGTCTATGGGTTTGCCGATCTCCGACTCGATGAGGGCAAAAGCAATGGCATTCTCGAAGGGGGGCAGCTCATCCTGCAGTTTGGCCAGCTCCTCCAGAAACAGGGGCGAAACCAGATCGGGACGGGTGGAGAGGGCTTGGCCGATTTTGATGGCTGTCGGCCCCAATTCCGTGAGGATCTCCCGTAGCCGGGCCGCATGTTTCGGGCGATTCTTCAGTTCTACTCCCCGCCAGCGATCCCAAAACACCCAGGCCAACAAGCCCAAAAAGGGGGTGATCAACTGAAACAGGCGCCGCACCACCAGATCCCAGCGCCCTCGATATTGCTTGGCCAACTGCTCTGGGTCGTAACGCAAGCTTGGCTCAGGAACCACCCCCAGATCTGCCGGAGGGATGGAGACAGCCCCAGAACCCAAGCCATCCTGCCTCGCTGCTATTGTCACTACCGGTGTTGCGCCCATAGATGCCCCAACGGATTCCGTAACACATCTTAACTTGCTGGCTCAGCCTGGCGACCCTCGGAGACAGCCACCAGCCTGCGCGATTGGGTTTGAAAAGGCGGGACGAACCTTCGGAATAAGGATCTTCAGTCTTCTCCCCGAGGAGTTGACAGCAGCCCACCTCTGGGGATCCCCGCCAAACCTAAAATGGGAAAACTGCGCTCTCTGCCTCTGTGTCTGGATCTCCCCCTCTACGGCCTGCCGAGCCGAGTGTGACCGGATTTGCAGCCCTTAAGGCGCGCCACGTGCTGTTGGCCTTCTTGGTGATCAACCTGGGGGTAGGCTTGGGAGCCATCGCCTTGGCCCAGCTGTTTCATCTCCCATCTGACGATCCTCTGCTGGCCGACTTTGTCTATTGCGCTACATTTGTCCTCACCTGTATCTGGAGCTGGCGACGGGGGCAGCAAGCCCATCTGCAGATGAGACGGCTGTGGGGCAACTGGCGGGCTGCTATTCCTTGGGGATCCCTGCTGCGGGTGGTGCCGGCTTTGCTGGTGCTCTCCCTGGGCACAACTTTGTTGATGCTCTACCTGGTATCCCTGCCTGCGCCGGAGCTGGCGGAGTCGATGCTGCACTCACTGGGGGAAGAGGATGGAGAAATGGCCTGGCCGCAGGTGTATCAGGGGTTGCGCTGGCTCTCGATTGGGGTGGTGGCCCCCATAACGGAGGAGTGGCTGTTTCGCGGCATCTTGCTACACCGCTGGGGCCTCAAGTGGGGCCTCTCCAGAGGTCTGCTGGCTTCTTCTGGGGTATTTGGCCTGCTGCACCCCAACCCCGTCGGGTTGACGGTGTTCGGCCTGGTGATGGGCCTGTTCTACCTGCAGACCCGCTCCCTGACCTTGCCTGTCTTGGCTCATGCCTTGAACAATCTCTTGGCTTTAGCGCTGGGATCCCTAGGAGGGGGAAGGATGGAACCAGCTGATCCAGTCGGGGCTTTCCACCTCTACTTTGGCCTGTTCTGTCTGGGGATAGCTGGGTTCATTTTGGTTCCCTTCGTCCGCTTCCATTGGCCGGAGCGTGGGGCTTGCTTGCCCTATTTCCTGAACCGCTGAGTATTGACTTCCTCACACTTTCCCTCCTGTCTGACGGACTTGTCTGACAGAAGAGCGCTGCCGTGGGATCCCCATGGGAAGTAGCGGAGGTTTGATTGATAAGGAATGCAAAGAAAACGCCAAAAACTGTCACTCGATCTCGGGAAAAAGCTGTGTGGATGGGGATATCCTGAAATAGGCAGCAACAGATTCCAGTGCAAAGTTTAGCTGTGGCTCGCTGGCCGATGGGGTAGTCGTTGGGCCGGGGGTCAGCCCAGAGGGTCAACATGGAAAGGCGGTCTTTTCTGCAAAAACTCCTCCTGGTTGCTGCCGGTCTTGGCCTATCCCCTGGCTGGTTGAGGGGCCGGGCTAAGCGATATGGGCAAGCTTTGGCGGCTGGCTCCCGCAAGCTGGCTGTTCTCATCGGTATTAACCGCTACCTTGGCGAGGGATCCGCGCTACAAGGGTGTTTGACAGATGTGGAGTTGCAGCGGGAGCTACTCCTCTATCGCTTTGGTTTTGACCCGGCAGACATTCTCACCCTTACCGATGGGGCAGCCACGCCGGCTGGGATCCAATCGGCCTTTGCAGAGCACTTGGGGGGTCAAGGTCACACGGCTGAAACGGTAGTGGTGCAGTTTAGCGGCTATGGCCAGTGGCGGCTGGGATCCGCGCCCAACTGTTGGCAGCCGGTGCTGCTGTTGTCTGGCTCTGAGGGAGTGGCAGCAATGGAGCTAGACAGCTTTTTCCGGCTTTTGGAAGGCTTGGGCACTGCCCAGATCACCACCCTTCTGGACTGTGGCTTTACCTATGTCTCGCCGTCGGTGCGAGGCAACTTGCAACTGCGTTCCCGTCCCCCAGCCGCGATCTCGGACTCCAAGGACTCCGTCCCGCTGGCGCGATCGGAGCCGCAGCGGGTTTGGCCGTCTCCGCCCAAGGGCTTGCTGATTTCGGCCACCACCCCGCAAGACTTGGCAGCAGAAGCCGCTTGGCCAGGATTCTATGCTGGGGTACTCACCTATCTGCTGACGCAGTACCTGTGGGAAACCACGCCTGCCACTCGTCTGCTGGTGGCCTTTAACCAAGTGGTTAGCCGGCGAGAGCTGGGCCTATTCGCCTGCCAACGCCCCACCTTGGAAGGCAAAGACACTGCTCGACACATCCACCCCTATTTTCTTGCGCCCACGCAGGCAGGGGTGAGCGGGGTAGTCCAAGAAGTGAAGGGGAATCGGGCTCAGGTGTGGTTAGGCGGGATCCCATCGGCGGCCCTGTGTGGTTTGCAGCCGGGTACTCTTTTGGTTCCCATTCCCGCCGATCCTTCCGCCTCTTCGCCGACGCCGCTGCTCATGCGTTCTCGCAGTGGGCTGTTGGCTCAGGTTCAGATGGCCAGTCCGGAAGGGCAGCTTCCCCCTGTGGGCACACCTTTGCGGGAGCAGCTGCGCGGCCTCTCCAGCACGCTCAAGCTTTTGGTTGGCCTAGAGGAGAACCTGGGCCGCATTGAAAAGGTGGATCTGACCAATGCCATTGCCGGCTATAGCTGGATGGAAACGGCCAACCCCCGCGAGCGACAGGTGGACTGTTTGTTGGGCCGCATCACCCCGGAAATGGCCGCTGCTTTTAGGACTCCGTCCCGCTGGCGCGAACGGTCGGACACCCTGCTCAAGCCTCTGGAAGTGAACAGCTACAGCCTGTTCTGGCCGGGGCGAGAATTGCTCCTGAATTCTTGTGGCCCGGCAGGAGAAGCCGCAGCAATGGCCGTCCAGCGGTTAGCTCCCCGTCTTGCCCATCTGCTGGCTGCCAAACGTTTGCGCACCACTCTCAATGCGGTTTCCTCTTCCTTGGCGGTGGTGGCGGAGTTGGCTGTCAAAGGTAGAGCTGCCAATCGCGCCAGCGGGACGGAGTCCTTAGCTCCCTCGTTGGCGGCACGCCTTGTCCAGTCCGCAACTTCCGCTCCTGCTGAGGTGGGTATGCAGCGGTTTACGCGAGGGGATCCCTTGCATCTCACCCTTTGCAACAACAGCGATCAGCATCTGTTCGGCTACCTGTTGCTGATCGACCCGACCGGACAACTGCACCTGCTGGCCCCCCTGCCTCAGGACAACTTCACCACACCTCTTCGCTTGGAAGCCAAGAGCAGTTTAACTTTGCCACCCTTGCCGGAGGTCGATGGCGAGCTGCGCTCTGCTGTGAGCTCTGACTTGCTCACCTGTCATGCCCAAGGGCTGACGGAGCTGTTGTTTGTGGCCAGCACCCGCCCCCTGTCCGCCAGCTTGGAAGCCCTCAAGGCTATGGCCCGCAAACTGGGGGTAGCCCGTTCGCCGATGTTGCTCAATGGGCCGCTGGAATGGACGCAAACGCTCCTCGAGGAGTTGACTCAGCGTGCCTCCGAAGGGGATCCCGACTTGCGTTGGCTGGATCCCGCCCAATCCATCACCCTTTCCCTTACCTATTTGCTGGTTTAGCTCAGCAGCAGGGCAAACAAGCCACAGAGGGCAATACCATCGAAAACCCCGGCCCCGCCAATGCTGAGAATGCCTGAGCAATTGCGCCGCAACACCTCCGGCAAGTGCAGGAGATCCGCCCCGATAAGGGTACCCAAAACCCCGCCGGCAAAGGCCACCGCTGGCGCCTGATCCCCAGCCCAGAACAAAGCGGCCAAGGCTGCTGTAGCTGGGGCAATTAGAGGATTCATCTGAATGCCGATCGCGCCAGCGGGACGGAGTCCTTTCCCGGGCACCACGTGGGAAGCATAGTAGCTGACCAAGGTTACCAGCGCCGTTACCGCCAGGATCAGCACGCTATCGGCCCGCCCAAATTGGTATAGGGCCAAGAGCACCGGGATCAGCCCCCCGCCCACGTTTAAGGCAATCACCGTCTCCTGGGAAAGCTTGGTCAAAGGGATCCCCCAGAACTGCCGCATCCACAAGCTAGCTAGGTCTTCTACCAGCGTCACCTCGCATTTCACCCGATAGAGGAGAATATTGACCGAGCTGCCCACCAGGATGGCCAGCAGCAGTAACAGCGCTCCCTCCCGCGAGAACCCCAGCTTTCCCACCGCCAGCGCCACCACATCCACTGCCAGCCCCAGCCAGAGGAAAGGCAGCAGCAACACCAGCATGAAAAACAACAGCAGCGAGACCGGCAGGTAGAACATGGCAGGGATCCCAACTTTTCTTCAGCCTATCAGGACTCGGTTCAACTTTTCTCAGCTGCGTGCCCCCTGAGAAAGTTAGGTTTGCAACTAAACTTTATTCGTTTCAGGATCTCAAAGGCCAAAAATGAGGTTGCGAATATCCCGATCGCGTTAGCGGGACGGAGTCCTTGAAATATTGCGGCCAGCCCTCCAGTCGCCAGGAGTTTTAGCCATAACGATTTGATAGCGCGGATCTCCATAAAACCGAATTTTGATGTGATTAGATTCTTCAACAGTCTCGAAGCAAAGGTCGCGCAGATACTGTTCAGTATGAATGTTCCACTTGCGGTAGTCTCTGAAGATGTAGCCCTACAGGACAGGCCGGCAGAGGTGCTGCAGATCCTGGGCTAGGCATGGCCCGCTACTACGGGAATGGGGGGATGCCTGCTGGCGAGACTCCGCCACACCAGGGATCCCAGCCCAACAGCCACTCTGGTCGCAGGGACGCCGTTCCCCAAGGCGCGGCAAACGAGCCCCAGCAGGACAGACCACAGCAAAACAACCAATACCCACAAGACTAGACCCAACAGCGGGCCCGCCAAGCCTGCTTCCAGATTGGTCAAAAACTGAAGGCCACCATCACCAACATCAAGGGCAACGAAGTTACTTTCCAGATTTGAAGATATCAGAGAAGATAGCAGAATCGGCAAAGTCCAGCTGCTCTGGGCGCAAAGCAAGACAGAGCTCTCGAAAAATTTGAGTTAACCGCCTATCATGCAGACCATCATCATGACTGTGGGCACCTCCTTGCTCACCAACCTTGACAAAGACCTGCAGCCGCAGCGCCCCTGGGTGGGACAAAAAACCATCGGGGATCCGGAGCAAGCGCTGGCCTGGATGAAAAGAACCGATCTGGAGCTGATCAGCGCCGATCGCGCCAGCGGGACGGAGTCCTTAACCAACACCTACTACCGCCTGGATCCCACCCCCGGCGATGCTTTGGTTCTGCTGCACTCCGCAATGGGCTGGAGTGTGCCCGGATTTTGAAGCTCTTCTTTGAAAGAGAACTGGGCCAACAACAGGTTTCTCTGGTGCCCCTTCCCGGCATCGACTACGAGCTAGAGGGATCCTCTCTGGAGCGGATGGCCGAGCTGTTGAAACAGTTGGCAGAGAGCGCCAAGGGGATCGTCACCTTTGCCGCCACCGGTGGGTTCAAAGCCCAAGCCATGATCATGGCTGTGGTGGGCAGCCAATTGGGGATCCCAGTTTGCTACATCCATGAGCAATACAAGTCTTTGGTCTACCTGCCCTACCTACAGCCGGAAGTTCAGCCCCGGATCCCTCGGGCAGGTCTTCCCGATCGCGCCAGCGGGACGGAGTCCTTTTCAGGCCGACCTCGCTCCGAAGTCATCCAGCTGCAGGTCGACAGCAGCCACCACCGTCCTCGCAGCTGGGTCAAGGTGGAAAAACTCCTGCGAGACATTCCCTGGGTGGATCTGGTCCGCTACGACCCGCACGCTTACTCTGCCCCCAAAAACAGCCTCAAAGCTGCAAACCGCAAAACAGAGGACGGCCGCCACATTCTGTGGATCCACCTCCACGAGAGCCAGGACACCCACCTTGCTGTCAGGGTAGAGACCACCGGTTACACCCCTGAGCACCTGGAGCAGGCCGCCGCTGAGTTGCGGGAGCGCTTGGGTCGTCTGGTGTGAGTTCCCCCCAGGGAAGGAACAGGCCAAGATCCACCCCCGGCCTTTCGCGAGGTGAGCGCGGGGCATTTTGTGGCTTGTCACCTGGTGCCCTAGGTAGCCCTCAAGGGATCCCGGCCACGCCGGTTTGGCGGGCAGCCTGGATTACCGCAGCGGCCACCTGAGGAACCACCCGCCCGTCGAAGACCGAGGGGATGATCCACTGGGGATCCAACTCTTCGGCAGGGATCAAGGCAGCAATGGCCTGAGCGGCAGCCACACACATCTCGGTGTTGATCTGCTTGGCGCGGCAGTCGAGGGCGCCGCGAAACACGCCCGGAAAGGCCAGCACGTTGTTGATTTGGTTGGGGTAGTCGCTGCGGCCCGTGGCCATCACTGCCACCCGATTGCCCACCAGCTCCGGCTGGATCTCGGGCACCGGGTTGGCCAGGGCAAAGACGATGGGATCCGGTGCCATTTTTTCTACCATCTCCACTGTCAGGGCATTGGCCACGCTCACCCCAATAAACACATCCGCTCCCACCAAGGCTTCCGCCAGGGATCCCTTCTCCTCGACGGCAATGGCCGCCTTCTCGGGGGTGAGATCGGAACGGGAGCGGCTAAGGATCCCTTGGCGGTCGCAGACCAGGATGTGGGCTGCCCCGGCCCGCCGCAGCAGTTGCGTCACGGCAATGCCGGCTGCCCCGGCCCCGTTGAGGACAATGCGCACCTCGTCTAGGCTCTTTTTCACCACTTTCAGGGCATTCAGCAGCGCCGCCAGCACCACAATGGCGGTGCCGTGCTGATCGTCGTGAAACACCGGCAGGTTGAGGCGGGCCTTGAGCTGAGACTCAATGGCAAAGCAGCGAGGGGCGCTGATGTCTTCCAGGTTAAAGCCGCCAAATCCCGGCGCCAGGCGCACCACCGTCTCTACAATTTCCCCCACCTCCTGAGTGGCCAGGCACAGAGGAAAGGCATCGATATCGGCAAAGCGCTTGAACAGCGCCGCCTTCCCCTCCATCACCGGCAAAGCTGCCTCCGGGCCGACATTCCCCAAGCCCAGCACCGCACTGCCATCGGTTACAATGCCTACACTGTTGCCCTTGATGGTGTACTCATAGACCGCGGCGGGGTTGGCAGCAATTTCTAGGGAAACCCGCCCCACCCCCGGCGTGTAGGCCATGGCCAGATCGGCGGCGCTCTCCAGGGGGCTTTTGGCCACCACCTGCAGCTTTCCCCCGCGGTGCAGCTCAAAGGTGCGGTCCACCACCCGCTCCACCTTCACATTGGCCAAGGAGGCAACGGCGGTGTAAATTTGCTGAGCATGCTCGCTGCTGACGGCATCTACACAGATTTCTCGCACCGTTTCTGCTGCCGATTGGTGGATGAGATCGATCTGGCTGAGGCTGCCTCCCACTTCCGCAATGGCCTGGGTGACGCGGGCTAGGGCTCCCGGCTGGTTGAGCAGGCGAATGCGCAGGGCAATGCTATAGCTAGAGCTGGGGGTAAGTTTTGTCATAGCTCCCTATGGTAGACGAAAAATCCGCTTCCGACTTGCACACCCTGGCCAACTGGCTGGAGGGCTACTACAGCAACCGCACCCAGGCGATGGCAGAGCCGGTGTGGTTTGTGCCGGTCAGCCTTTGGTACGTGCGCCTTCCCCACCTGTTCTCGGAGGGGATCGGCTTTTTTACCGAGCAATTTAACCAGCACACGCCGGGCCAGTTTTATCGCAGCCGGGTGCTCCAGGTATTGGGGGATCCCTTGCGGATCGAGAACTACAAATTGCGGGATCAAGCAGCTTGGGCAGGTGCCTCTCAGGATCCGCAGCGCTTGGCGCAGCTCTCCTTGGCCGACCTGGAGCATTTGCCCGGTTGTCGCATTTTGGTGGAAAAGCGCCCAGACTGCTACCACGGCGAAATGCTGCCAGGTGGAGAATGTCGTCTGAACCCCGGGGATAGCACCTATATCCACATCGAGTTCGACCTCACCCCCAGCGAATTCATCACCTGGGATCGGGGCTTTGACGCCGCCACTGGCCAACAAACCTGGGGATCCCGCGCCGGACCCTACCGCTACCAAAAAGGGATCCCACCGGCTCCTCTTCAGGTCTGAACCTTCAAAACAGGAAGGGAAACAGATCTCGAAACCCTTTGCGCAGCCTGAGCAAAAAGATCAGCCGCTCCACCTCTGGAGAGACAGATCCGGTTTCGGGCCGAGCTGCCAAGGCTTCCTGGAGTTCTAGAGCTTCGGCGGCGGTGAGGGGCTGATTATCGACCGGAGAGCGAGCCCGCAAATCTGGCTGGGCCCGCAACACCTCTTCCGGGATCTCATCGGCAGGGGGCAGTGCCCAAGCTTCCGGCCAAAGCAGCAGCAGACCCGCGCAGCAGCCCAGTCCTGCACTCCAGAGCCGTTGGCCCATCCGACCGGTTCTCCTAGCGTTGTCCACTGAACTCCACCCCTTGAAGGGATCCCTCCCAACCTTTCCCAACCCCTCGACCTGTTGCTGGGGGAAAGGGGGGGATCCCTTTAGCTGGCCATGGCTTCCGAGCGCTCTTGGATCACCCGATCCACGATGCCGTAAGCCTGAGCTTCCGTGGCCGAGAGGTAAAAGTCTCGCTCCACATCCCGCTCGATTTTCTCCAGCGGTTGGCCGGTGGTTTGCGCCAAGATCTCGTTCATGCGTCGTTTGACTCGCAGAGTTTCGCGGGCGCGAATTTCAATGTCGCTGGCTTGGCCTTGGATCGTGCCCAGCGAAGGCTGGTGCAGCATGATGCGGGAGTGGGGCAGGGCAAACCGCTTGCCCTTGGTGCCAGCAGCCAACAAAAAGGCTCCCATTGAAGCTGCTTGGCCCACGCAAACCGTAACGATATCTGGCTTGATGTGGTTCATGGTGTCGTAGATGGCCATGCCCGCCGTCACAGAGCCACCGGGAGAATTGATGTACATCACAATGTCCTTTTGCGGATCCTGCGAGTTGAGGTAGAGCATCACCCCCACGATGGTATTGGCCAAGCTATCGTCAATGGGCTCGCCGATAAACAAAATCCGCTCTTGGTACAGGCGATCGTCAAGGCTAATCCACTGGCTATAGGGCTCGCCGGGCAAACGGTAGGGAACCCGAGGCACTCCAATCGGCATAAGTTTCTCCTGGCAAAGTATGAAACACAGAACGACGCGCTTGTAAGATATCTTCCGCGCTCAAATCCAGCTGGGGCAAAACCGAGGAAACAATGCGTCCAGATCCAGTTTTGACCTCGCCTTCGTATTCTCCGCCAACCCAGCGCACCGCGGAAACGGACTGCTTGGCTGGATCCACAATCCAGTATTCCGGGATCCCACGGGCAGCGTAATCTTTGCGCTTGTCTTGATAATCGTGTTTTTCATTGTCTACTCCGGGGGAAACGACTTCCACCACCAACAGCGGCAGGGGCATGTGCAGGCAAGGATTCCGCAACCGTTTCCCAGCAAGCTCACATAGCGGGATGCAAAGCCATCACCTCTGGATTGCGAAACCGAGCCTTGGCTGCGGGCACTTCGACCTCAACTTGGCCCAAGCTCAGGCGTTGGATGGGCAAAAACTTGGGCAATTCCGCAACCAGAAACAGCTCAATGAGGGTGTTCATACGCTCCTCGGCTTCCCGAATGGACCCGTCTTCAGGTTCAACCCGTCCTTCATAAAGCCCGTCCGTGAGGCGTAGGTACTCCCCCACCGTCAAAGGCTGTACGGGAACTTGAACCATCGACGGATCCCTCTGCTTCAGTTTTTGGCTGTTGCCAACTTCGGCACGCCTTTGGAACTGGTCAGCACCTGATCGATGAGGCCGTAGGCTTTGGCCTCTTCTGGGGTCATGAAAAACAGCCGCTCCGTGTCCTTCTTGATGCGCTCCATAGGCTGGCCCGTGCTGCGGGACAGTTGCTCCAGCATCATGTTGCGCAAAGTCAGAATCTCGCGGGTGCGAATTTCGATGTCGCTGGCCTGTCCACGGGTGCCCCCATAGGGCTGGTGGAGCACGATCGTGGCATTGGGCAGACTGGCCCGAAATCCTTTGGCTCCTGCTGCCAATAACATGGCCGCCATCCCAATGGCATTGCCGATGCAGATAGTATGCACAGGCGGCTTGATGTAGTTCATGGTGTCCAGAATGGCAAAGGCCGCTGTGTCGTAGTTATAGGTGCCCGTCGAGTTGATGTACATCTTGATCGGCTTTTCCCGATCCTCGTACTGCAGATACAGCAGTTGCTCGATGATCAGCTTGGTGACGTTGGCATTCGACTCCTCTGCAAGGGGCAAGCCCAGGTAGACAATGCGCTCCTGCAGCAGCAGCGAAGCCAAATCTGGGGGTGGGGTACGAACCGGAGCGCCGCCATAGTAGTAGTAGGTCGATTGCACCATGCCAGAGATCTCCTACGCCTGGGTCTGTTCAACTGAAAAACACCAGAAAAACAACACTTGAGGACCACAAGGGATCCGCAGCATCCCAACGGATCCCTTGCAGTCTGAGGACCTCTCAAAGCCAGCTTTACTCCGCCCCTTGAGGCAAGAGAACCCGCTCCGGCTCCGTGACCAGCACCTTGGGCTTGCGCTCCTCATCCACATCGATGAGCACCTCCGATCCCTCCCGGACATGCCCAGTCAGGATCTCTTCCGCCAGGATGTCTTCCAGCAGGCGTTGGATGGCGCGGCGCAGCGGGCGTGCCCCGTAGCTGGGGTTATACCCCTCCTCCACCACCAAGTCTTTGAAGCGGTCGCTGACCGTAAGGCGGATTTTCTTCTCCGTCATGCGGTCAAACACTTCCTTGAGCAGGATGTCGGCAATCTGCTTCACCTCATCCTTGGTCAGTTGCCGGAAGACGATGATCTCGTCCACGCGGTTGAGGAACTCCGGACGGAAGTACTGCTTCAGCTCCTCATTCACCAGGTTGCGGATGCGGTTGTAGTTGGCATCCTCGTCGTTGGTGTTGAACTCGAAGCCGAGGCTGCCGCCGCCCTTCTCGATGACCTTCGAGCCGATGTTAGAGGTCATCACGATCAGGGTGTTCTTGAAGTCCACCGTGCGGCCTTTGGCATCGGTCAGGCGGCCATCCTCCAGGATTTGCAGCAATAGGTTAAACACATCCGGGTGCGCCTTCTCGATCTCATCGAAAAGCACCACCGTGTAGGGGCGACGCCGCACCGCCTCGGTGAGCTGACCCCCCTCGTTGTAGCCCACATAGCCCGGCGGGGATCCGATCAGCTTGCTGACCGTGTGCCGCTCCATGTATTCCGACATGTCGAGGCGGATCATGGCCGACTCGGAGCCGAAGAAGTAGGCTGCCAAAGCCTTGGTCAGCTCGGTTTTGCCCACCCCTGTTGGGCCGGAGAAGATGAAGCTGGCGATGGGGCGGTTGGGATTTTTCAGCCCCACCCGAGCGCGGCGGATGGCCCGGGAGATGGCCCGCACCGCTTCGTCTTGGCCGATGATGCGCTGGTGCAGGGTTTCTTCCATGTTCAGCAGCTTCACTGACTCGCTCTCGGTCAGCTTGGCCACCGGCACCCCCGTCCAGGCGCTGACCACTTGGGCCACGTCCTCTTCGGTTACCTCGGGCATTTCGCTGCGGCTGCTCTCCTCGGCTTTTTTGGCAGCGGCAATGGCGCGGATCTGCTGCTTGATCTCCATCTCCCGATCCCGCAGCTCACCAGCCTTGTCGAAGTTCTGGGCCCGCACCGCAGCGTCTTTCTCCTTGAGCACTCGCCGCAACTCTTGATCCAGCTCCCGGGCCGCCGGGGGCAGTTGAGAGTTGATCAGGCGCACCCGCGAAGCAGCCTCGT
Source organism: Thermostichus sp. MS-CIW-34 (assembly GCF_054060435.1). Classification (NCBI taxonomy): domain Bacteria; kingdom Bacillati; phylum Cyanobacteriota; class Cyanophyceae; order Thermostichales; family Thermostichaceae; genus Thermostichus; species Thermostichus sp. MS-CIW-34. The sequence goes on from NZ_JBSSDE010000006.1 coordinate 17,854, forward strand.
CGATCAAATCGATGGCCTTATCCGGCAGGAAGCGGTCGGAGATGTACTGGTCGGCCAGCTTGGCGGCTGCATCCAAGGCCGCATCGGAGATCTTCAGCTTGTGGTGCTGCTCGTAGCGCTCCCGCAAGCCAAACAGGATCTCGATGGTCTCGGAGACCGTCGGCTCGCCCACCATGATGGGCTGGAAGCGGCGCTCCAGAGCAGCATCCCGCTCGATGTGCTTGCGGTACTCATCCAGGGTGGTGGCGCCGATGCACTGCAGCTCGCCGCGGGCCAAAGCAGGCTTGAGGATGTTGGCGGCATCAATCGCCCCTTCGGCAGCCCCGGCCCCGATCAGGGTATGCACCTCGTCGATGACCAGGATGATGTTGCCGGCATTGCGGATCTCATCCATGATTTTCTTGAGGCGCTCTTCAAACTCGCCGCGGTACTTGGTGCCGGCCACCAGCAAGCCAATATCCAGGCTGATCACCCGCTTGTCGGCCAAAATATCCGGCACATCCCCCTGCACGATGCGCTGGGCCAAACCCTCGGCGATGGCGGTTTTGCCTACCCCCGGCTCGCCAATGAGGACGGGGTTGTTCTTGGTGCGGCGGCCCAGGATCTGGATCACCCGCTCGATCTCCCGCGTCCGACCGACCACCGGATCCAGCTTGCCCTCCTGGGCCAGTTGGGTGAGGTTGGAGCCGAATTCGTCCAGGGTGGGCGTTTTGGTGCGGCTGGAGGATCCCCCCCCCGCCGTCACTTCGGCGGTCTCGCCCAACATGCGGATCACCTGGGTGCGCACCTTGGAGAGATCCACCCCCAGGTTTTCCAAAACGCGGGCTGCCACCCCTTCCCCTTCTCGGATTAGGCCCAGGAGCAGGTGCTCAGTGCCGATGTAGTTGTGGCCGAGCTGGCGGGCCTCTTCTAGAGAGAGTTCCAGCACTCGCTTGGCGCGGGGAGTGAAAGGGATCTCGACGGCCACAAAACCGGATCCCCGACCGATGATTTTCTCGACCTCAATACGGGCGTCCTTCAAGTTCACTCCCATGGACTTGAGAACTTTGGCGGCGACCCCAGTGCCCTCGCCGATTAACCCCAACAAAATTTGCTCGGTGCCAACGAAATTGTGACCTAACCGTCTGGCTTCTTCTTGGGCCAGCATGATCACCTTGATGGCTTTTTCTGTAAAGCGTTCAAACATGATCCTCGGGCTCCCTACGCCTGCATCAAGGCGGACTTGATAGGGGTAATCCTAGCACAAGTTCAGGCGAAACCAAGGGACGGTAAATACCCCAGACGGAAGCTGTCTGGGGCCAAAACGCGCCTGGAGAGATTTGAACTCCCGACACCGTGGTCCGTAGCCACGTGCTCTAGTCCACTGAGCTACAGGCGCAAGAGGGGCGGGCCAACCACGGTTGACTGTCTGTCCATACTATCTGTCCATAGTTACTCAGATACTATCCAGTACTATCCAGAGACAGAGATGGACATCTATCAATGTGGCTTAGGCATTCTAGCACAAGAGCGTTCTTTGGAAAGTCCAGCGGGGGTGTAGATATCCGCCAGCGTTAACATTGCCCTTGCCAAGGTTGCCGGACTTCTCCCCCCACTTCGAGGCCGGCTTGGGAGCTGGTGGCCTTGATCACCGGCGTCCAGACTTGGCCGTTGCGCTGCCAAAGCTGTAGGTGCAGATGCCCTGCCAGGGTATCCCGACAGTTGCGCTGCATCCCTTCTGGGCCAGGGGCGAATACAGTTTGGCCAGGCCGCCGCGTGTGCCCTTCCAGCCGAATACACCAGAGGGCGCTCTCTCCCCGGATTCGCCAGGATCCCCAGGGATCCACTTGCCAAGTCAGATGAGCTTGCCCAGGCCGCCATTCCAAAAAGGGCTGGGATCCCCATCCATGCAAGCTGATCAGGGCCACTTCTTCGGGGCGGGTGAGCACCTGCCGCTCAGCTCCGGCACAGGTGAGGCTGAGACCGGGATGCTGGGGAAAGGCGTTGCACTGGATCCAAAACCAGCGGCGAGGAAAGTTTTGGCCCCAATTTTTTTCGGCGTAGGCGGGAGCCTGCTGAAATGCATAGCGCCTGCCTCTCCACTCCACCCAGCCGGTGGCCAAGCCATGGCTCATGAGGATCTGCCAGCCCGGCTCAAAGATGGGCAGATAAGACCAGGCTCCCATGGTGGCTCGGGGTGGGATCCCATAGGCAAAACGAGGCTGAATGCGGTAGAGCCAGCGAATAGGCTCAGAGCCCAAGGGATCCGGCAAAATCCCCTGATTGAGGTGGGCGGTGTATTGGTAGCCACTGGCGGTGCGCTGGAAGAAGGTGAAGGGATCCTGAAGGCCGCGACAGCCAGGGTCTGGGATCCCTGAGTGCCCCAAGGCCAGATGGGTTGAGCTGGCCCAAAAGCGGCGGGGATTGGGGAAGGTGCGCCAATGCAGCTCCTCCTCCGGCCCCAACACCTGAGCCATGCCCCCGCGCTTGGGATCGATGGCGTACATGAAGGCAAAGCTAATGGGCGGATCCCCGGGCAAGGTGACGCGGCTGTACCAGCCCTCAAAAAACCGCTCTGTGCAGCCATCCCAGTGATAGCCGGCATGGGGCAGGGATCCCCAATCTGTTGAGTTGTTTTGCCCAGAGCAAGCCGCCGTTGGAGGAAACGCCATTGAGACCTAAGCCATCGCAACAATGATAAACGGAAGTCTATGCTTACCAAAATAATAATTGTATTGTTTCTATATTTATTTGCCCTTAGGATATCAACCAAGCTGAGATTTAAGGATTTCTTGAGATTTCACGAAGGAAATCCGTGGGTCAGGCGACTTGAACCGGAAAGCTTCCATCTTGCCTTCACATATCCTTTCGATGAGGTGAGCATGACGTCACGTCGTAACTTTTTGCTGTCTGCGGGTGCGGCCACCGTGGGTGGACTCGTGAGTGGCAGCTTAGCACGGGCCAGCACAGGCTACTGGGTTGCCCAGGCCAGCGGCCCAGAAACCCCCAATCTCAGGTTAGGCTTTATACCGATTGTGGAGTCTGCCCCCCTGATCATCGCCAAGGAAAAGGGCTTTTTCGACAAGCACGGCATGACCGGTGTAGAGGTGTTAAAGCAGGCCAGTTGGCCGGCAGCCCGTGACAACGTGGTCATCGGCTCAGCGGGTGGGGGAATCGACGGTGGCCAGTGGCAGATGCCGATGCCTCACATGATCCACATTGGCGCCATCACCAACAATCAGCCGGTGCGCATGGCAGTTCTGTGTCAGTTGATCACCCAGGGGAACGGGATTGCCATTGCCGGAATGCATGCTGGCAAGGGTTTGGGGCTGGATATCTCGGGAGCCGCGGATTACATCAAAAACTTCAGCGCCAGCAACAAACGCAAATTCAAGGCCGCTCATACCTTCCCCAACGTCAATCAAGATTTTTGGATCCGTTACTGGTTTGCTGCTGGGGGGGTAGATCCGGATCAAGACATCGACCTGTTGGCGGTTCCCTCTGCCGAAACGGTGCAGGGAATGCGCAATGGCACCATGGATGCTTTTAGCACCGGGGATCCCTGGCCCTACCGGATTGTGGCCGATGGGATCGGGTTTATGGCGGCTCTTACTCAACAGATTTGGCCCTTTCACCCCGAAGAATACTTGGCCATTCGCGCCGACTGGGTGGAGCAAAACCCCAGAGCCACGCAAGCGGTTTTGATGGCGGTGATGGAAGCGCAGCAATGGTGCGACGATCCGGCCAACCGAGAAGAACTGACACGCATTCTCTCAGGGCGTGCCTACCTGAATGTGCCGGTTGAAGTTCTCACCCCTCCCTTTCAAGGCAACTACGAATTGGGAGACGGCAAGCCAGCTGTTCAAGATTTCAATGCCGGGCCCTTGTACTGGGAAGATGGCCGAGGCAGCGTCTCTTACCCCTATAAGAGCCATGACCTTTGGTTCCTGACGGAATCCTTGCGTTGGGGCTTCCACGCTCGCTTCCTTCCCGATCTGGATACTGCCCGTCGTCTGGTGGATGAAGTGAACCGTGAAGATCTCTGGCGTGAGGCCGCCCAGGCACTGGGGGTGAAGAACATCCCCAACAACACCTCGCGGGGAACAGAGCGTTTCTTTGACGGTGTGGTGTTTGACCCACAGGATCCGCAGGCTTACCTGAACAGCCTGAAAATCAAAAGGGTCTAGCTGAATAGCTTGATTGGGCCAAGTTCCTCACCTTCTTTCGCAGGAAGTCCATGGCTTACCGTTTCCTTGTTCGAATCTCTCGCGCGACAGGGATCCTGCCTACCTGTGGGATCCCACGAGGTCGAAAAAAGCTGTGCCGAGCTTTCTGCCCAAACGATGGAAAGTTGATGGATGCTATGAGCCTCGCACTTTTTGAATAACTTTGAATGCTATGTTGAGGATCGGCTATGTTGGCTCTACTTCACGTTCCGCGCGAACTCTTCAGGGATCCTCCTTTTGAGAGGCCGGCCCAGCCCCGCTGGGACAAGCTCATCCTTTCAATAGCCGTAGGAATCCTGAGTTTTCTGATTGTCGTGAGAGTTTTGTTGAGTTTGCAATCCCTGTGTTTGCCCATCCAACGAAAAGGCAAGGCCGATCCAAGCTCATGCTCTGTCTCCAACACGGTGTAGAACCCCTCGATCGGGGCGTTCCAAAAGCGCAACACCAGAGAACCTTGTAAAACCCTATCCTCTCCAGGAGCTATGACGACAACACTTTCTTCTCCGGCAAAATCTGCAACGGCGAAGTTCGATTTGGCGAAGTACCGAGATCAGATTCTCCCCCCTGTGGTGGGCATTGTTGGATTTCTGCTCATCTGGCAGATCTTGGCCAGTGCCAACCTAATTCGGCTGCCGGGGCCTTGGGATGTGTGGATGGACGAGCGCAGCCGATATCTGATCCTGCATCCTTTGTATCGCAACAGCGACCTCGACCAAGGGCTGCTGCGCCAAACCTTGGCCAGCCTACAAAGGGTGGCCATCGGCTATTGCAGTGCCGCTTTGGTGGGCATCACGTTGGGCATTTTGGTGGGAAGCAGTGTGTGGATCAACCGAGCTTTGGATCCCATTTTCCAATTTTTGCGCATGGTAGCTCCCTTGGCTTGGGTGCCCATATCTTTGGCTGCTTTGCAACGCAATGAGCCGGCTGCCCTGTTCGTTATTTTTATTACCTCAATTTGGCCCATTCTCATCAACACGGCTGTAGGGGTGAGACAGATCCCGGAAGACTACATCAACGTCTCCAAAGTGCTCAAGCTCTCCAAAGTGGACTTCTTTTTTAAGGTGTTGCTGCCCTCAGCCCTGCCCTACATGTTCACAGGTCTGCGCATCGGCATCGGCCTGTCTTGGCTGGCCATTATTGCCGCAGAGATTGTGATGTCGGGTGTGCCGGGGATCGGCTTTTTCATCTGGGATGCCTACCAGCAGAACTACGTTACGGAGATCATCGTTGCCGTCATCTACATCGGAGCGGTGGGATTGCTTTTGGATCGCCTGATGTCTGTTTTGCAAAACAAGATAGCCAACCAATGATGTGTTGGATGTGTTGTCAGTATGTGGTTGGTTTGAGGCTAGACGGGTGATAGGTTGGGAGGTTTTCTGTGTCTGTATTGGTCAGTGTGGAGCAGGTGGAAAAATCTTTTGCTCTGCCCGGAGGGCAGGAATACCTTGCTCTGAAAGGGATCGATCTGCAAATCCATCGAGGGGAGTTTGTCTCCTTAATCGGCCACTCCGGCTGTGGCAAATCCACCCTATTGAACATGGTGGCGGGGCTGTCTTTGCCTACGGGGGGGATCGTGGCTTTGGATGGGCATACCATCACCGCTCCCGGCCCCGATCGCATGGTGGTGTTTCAGCATTACTCGCTTTTGCCTTGGCTAACGGTTCGGCAAAACATTGCGCTGGCGGTGAATGCCGTTCTTAAAAAGCATTCTCCAGCCGAGCGTCAGCAGATCGTGGAAGAGCACATCGATCTGGTGGGTTTGCGCCACGCAGCAGATAAGCTCCCAGCCCAATTGTCCGGGGGTATGAAGCAGCGGGTGGCCATTGCCCGTGCCCTGGCTTTGCGGCCCAAAGTGTTGTTGTTGGATGAGCCATTTGGCGCTTTGGATGCGCTCACGCGCGGGAACTTGCAAGAGCAGTTAATGCGCATCTGTGAAGAACATCAGATGACCACTCTCATGGTCACCCACGATGTGGACGAAGCGGTTCTTCTGTCAGATCGTGTGGTCATGCTCACCAATGGGCCGGGATCCCGAATTGGGAACATTTTGACCATTGACATTCCTCGGCCCCGCCGTCGGCTGGATGTGGTCAACCATCCCAGCTACTACAGCTACCGCAGCGAGATCATCTACTTTTTGAACCAACAAAAACGCATCAAGCAATGGCGTGCTCGCCGAAGCACTGTGGTGGCCAGGCATGGCTTGGAAAAGATCAACTTGGAGATCGGCTTTGTGCCCCTCACTGCCTGCGCTCCGTTGGCTGTAGCTAAAGAAAAAGGGTTTTTTGCCAAACACGGCTTGGAAGAAGTGAATTTGGTGCGGGAAACCAGTTGGCGAGGGATCCAAGACGGCATTCAGGGAGGTTATCTGGATGCGGCCCAAATGCCCGCCGGTATGCCGGTGTGGATGTCCTTGGGTGGAGGGGATAACCCGCCTCAGCCGGTGGTTACGGCCCTCACCTTGACCCGCAACGGCAATGCTATCACCTTGCACAAGCGGTTCTATGAGCAAGGGATCCACACCCTCAGCCAGTTGAAGGCTTACATTCTGGATAGTCCCAGCCGTCGGCTTACCTTTGGGGTGGTGCATCCCAGCTCTATGCACAATTTGCTGTTGCGCTATTGGCTGGCAGCCGGCGGGATCCACCCGGATCACGATGTGGTACTGAAAACGCTGCCTCCGGCCCAGATGGTGGCCAACCTGACAGCCGGCAACATCGATGGGTACTGTGTGGGAGAGCCCTGGAATTTGCGGGCAGCCTTAGAGGGCAGTGGCTTTACGGTGGCTACAGATCTGGAGATTTGGCTGGGCCATCCCGGCAAAGTGTTGGGGGTGCGAGAAGATTGGGCCAGAGCCTACCCCAACACCCACATTGCCTTGGTGAAAGCGCTGTTGGAAGCCTGCCGCTACTGTGAAGACCCGGCCCATCACGACGAGATTCGCGAGCTGCTCAGCCGCCGCGCCTACCTGAGCACCGACCCATCCTACATTCATCTGGGGGATCCCCAGCGTCTAATCTGTGACTTGGACAGGCCGATGCGGGAATATGCCCACCACCGCTTCTTTCTGGGAGCCGGCAACCGTCCCAGCCGCACCGAGCATTTGTGGATGGTGAGCCAAATGGCCCGCTGGGGGGATCTGCCCTTCCCTCGCAACTGGGTGGAGATCGTGGAGCGGGTGTGTCAGGTGGGGGTATTCAGTACGGCAGCCCGCGAGCTGGGGCTGGATGTGTCTTACCAGCGGCAGCCCATTCAGTTGTTCGACGGGATCCCTTTTAATGGCGAGGATCCCCTGGCCTACCTCAACAGTTTGGCGATTAAGCACGATATTTATGTAGCCGAGGTTGCCTTAGATCGTCGTCCTGTGTTGCTCTAGATACCCACTTGGGCGCCCTTGCAAAAGCACATTCCCCGTTGTGAGAAAATCATGAGTTGGAGCACCCTACGATGACTGCCCTCTTGACAACCTCTACCCCAGCGAACGTAGCCGCAGAACCCTACCTAAGCCTTGAGAATGTCAGCAAGACCTACTCAACTCCCAAGGGGGATTATCCCGTCTTGCGAGATATCAACCTCAGTGTGAACGAGGGAGAGTTTGTCTGCTTGGTTGGGCATTCCGGCTGTGGCAAAACCACCCTGCTGAATATGGTTTCCGGATTTGCCCAGCCCACCAGTGGCTCGGTGAAGCTGAAAGGGCAGCCGATTACAGCTCCTGGCCCGGAGCGCATGGTGGTGTTTCAAGGGTATGCCCTGTTGCCCTGGCTCACAGTTTATGAAAACGTCTATTTGGCCGTTCGGTCGGTATTTCCCCACAAGAGCCAGTCGGAAAAGCATCGAATTGTGGAAGAACATTTGGATTTGGTGGGGCTGGGGGAAGCTGCTCAGAAATATCCCTCGCAAATTTCGGGAGGGATGAAACAGCGGGTAGCCATTGCCCGTGCACTGGCCATCCGTCCAGAAGTGCTGATTTTGGATGAACCCTTCGGAGCCTTGGATGCCATTACCAAAGAGGAGCTTCAAGAGGAGCTGTTGCGCATTTGGGATGAACATCGCTGCACGGTTTTGATGATTACCCACGATATTGATGAGGCGCTGTTCTTGGCCGACCGCTTGGTACTGATGACCAATGGCCCTGCAGCCACCATCGGGCAGATCGTGACCATTCCCTTCCCGCGCCCCCGGGATCGCGAGCGGATTCTTGAAGATCCGCAGTACTACCGCCTGCGCAACTCGGTTCTCAGCTATCTCTACGGCCATGAAGCCAACCCAGAGGCGGCTTACCGGTAAATCCAACCTGGAGCAGTTGACGGAGCGAGAGGGCGACAAGGCAACCCAAAACCCAAAAACCACACACCTTGGCCATCAGGTGCAGCCCCTGGTCAGGCGATCCGCAAACCTCTCTTGGAACTCGCACACAACGCTGTGCAACCGCTCGTCCAAAACGGCCAGCGTCTGGGATGCGATCTCGTCCGGCACGCCGCCGAAAAACGCCTCCGCAATGCCCCCGGCAATGCAGGCCATGGTGTCTGCGTCTCCACCAAGGGAGATGGCGTTGCGCACTGCGTCTTCAAAACCGTCTGCCTCTAGGAACGCGATGATCGACTGGGGCACCGAGCCCTGACAGGAGACATCGAAGCAGTAGTGCTCCCGGATATCGTCCAGCCGCTCGGATAGGCAGTATCCGAACTCTTGCTCGATGTACGTCTTGATGTCGGCCTTAGTGTACCCTGACCGGGCGAGAAACACGGCGGCTGCCGTAGCCTGAGCGCCGCGGATGCCCTCCGGGTGGTTGTGGGTTACCTCGGCACTGGCCCGCGCCTGGGCCAGCACTTCTTCCAGCGTGTTGCAGGCGATGCCAATGGGGCTAACCCGCATGGCGGCTCCGTTGCCCCAACTGTAGTACGGCTCACGGCAGCGATGCTCGGCCCAGTGGATGAAGCTGCTCCCGTACCCAGCCTCTGGGTAGGCGTGGAAGTACTCATGGTACCAATCGACGTAGCTACCGCCCCGCAGCAGCCGCTCGGCCACAGCGACCGTCAGAACCGTGTCATCGGTAAATTGGCTGGCCTCGACGAACAGCGGAAAGTTCTTCGTTTTGGTGCCCGAGTGCTCATGGACAGAGCCGATAACATCCCCGGCAATGGCTCCCAGCATCAGTACCCTCTCCTTTTTCTTTTCCCAGTTCTCAATCTCCCGGTTCTCAATCTCGCCGTTTCCGAAAAGGCTCGCCCGCCCATCCAATTCTGAATCCGCACCCCTAGGCAATCAAGCGGCGCACCGCCCGAAGCAGCTCCGCGGGGGGAGGAGAGTTGGGATCCCAGCGAATTTCCAACTCAGGTGAGTCTTTGAGCACTTGAGGAGGGCCGGGCGAGGTGTGCAGGATGGCCACACAGCGCAAATTGCCCCGGTCTCGACAAAACTCGTGCCAGAGAGGGATAGCCTCGGGATCCCGGCTGACCACCAGGTAGTGGGAGCAGGCTTCCAGGATCGGCTGCTTTTGCGGATCCACCTTGCCGCCCACATCCACAATCACCAAGCTCTTTTGCCGGCGCAAAGCCAGAATGGCCTGGGCATGGAAGCTGAAAAATTCGGGGGTAAAAGAGCCCCGGTACTGGTGCTTGAGGATCTTCGCCTCTTCTGGTGGCAAGTCTAAAGTCCAATTGCCTTCCCCATCCCAATGGGCCCGTTGCAGATAAATATCGGGATGCTCCGGCAGCAGAGCTTCGAAGAGGGCGCGGGCAAGACGGCTTTTGCCACTGTCGGGGGGGCCCACCACCATCACCGCCGCTGCCAATTCTGTTCGCGTCAGCGGGCCGTAGGCCTTGCCCGGCCTTCCCTGCACCCAGGGGATGACCTGGCCCACCCGCACTTCGGGGGTATGGCTGGAGACCACCACCGCGCCCAAGCGTGGGTCATAACAGGCCACCCAACGGGTGAAGTGGCACTCATGCACCAGCCAGCCATACAGCCAAATGGGGGCCCGCCCCGTCAGAACCACCCCCAACTGGGCATTGATCCCGGCAGGCAGCTGAAGCTGAGCCAAATCCTCTGGAAAAACCAGGCGATCCGGTCGGGTCAGCTCAATTTCGATGACCTGAAAAGACAGTTCCGAAGAATGGGATCTTCGAGGGTCCAAGGACTCCGTCCCGCTGGCGCGAAAGGACTCCGTCCCGCTGGCGCGAGCGGCCAGACAGCCGGAAAGCAAATGCAGTGCCACAGCAGCCATGGGCAGATTTGACGAGACAGGTTGACTTCAGTATGGAAGAGATTGGAAGTGGAAGGTTCCAACTCATGTCAGAGTGGTCAGGCTCTCACTTGCGCCTTGCTCCAAGAAAACCCCTGGCCTGGAGTGCCATCAACTGGTTGACCTAAGAACCGAGGGAACTGTCGGATGAGCGGATTTGAGCTGCCTTTGACGGTGGAAGTGTTGCGTTGGTTAGCGGGCGGTCAGTTGGCGGAGCGCCTGGAGCGGGCCGTGCGCCTGTGGGTACTGCTCCACTGCCTCCATGGCGAAAACCGCTGGCCAGACCTGCCGGAAACCTTTGGCTACACCCACATCCGGGATCGCTTGCTCTCACCACGGCACCCCAAGCAGGATCTGGCACAAGGGATCCCTTCACCCTGTCCTGATGTTGACTGCATTTGCTGGAAACCCTTGAGGTTTTGGCTGAAGGATCCCAACCTATTGGCCGCCTTAAAAGCAGAAGTTCCCGATCTGGAAGCGCTGCTATCTGCTCAACCCTTTCACAAGACCCATCGCACACTGCGCAAAGAGCTGGATTACCTGGCTGCCCGGGGTTGGCTGCAACAAATTCAGGCCAACTCTAGGCGGAGAGATAATTTTCGCTGCCGTGCGCCGGGGGATCGTCCCCAACTGCCCGTATCTTCATCGGCTTTGACCTTATCGGGCCATCAACTGGAACAGATCTATCACATCCTCAGCGATGTGGCCTTTGTACATCCAGATGTGCAGGTTTTGCTGGATGAAATCTGGGAAAATCAAAGGACTCCGTCCCGCTGGCGCGATCAGCACTCGCAGCGGCGGCTGTTTGTGTGGTTTGAGTACATCCTCTCAGACGAACAGCAAGAACGGGTGGATGAATATCAAAGCCAGCTAGAAGCCCTTTGGGCCAACCCAGAAGCGGGGGTGATCGGTTTTGACTACGCCACCCGCCAACATGGGATCCGACACGTTCTCACTTACCCAGTCTGTTTGTTCTATGCCCGCCGCGCCAAGTATTTGGCAGCCTTTGGCCAGCTCCCCACCCCCGAGGGATCCCTGGGCTGGCACAATTTTCGGCTGGATCGGATCCAGTCTGAGCGCTTGGCGGTGATCCCCTGGGGCGATCCTTCTATCCCGGCAGAGCTGGCAATCCGCAAACGGCAAAAGAAGCTGCCCAGCCCAGAGGAAGTCCAAGCAGCATGGGAAGAAGCCTGGGGATCCGATTTTTACCTGCCCAAGGCATTGTTGATCCTTCGATTTTCCCCGGAGTTTGCCCGTCGCTATGTGGAAAGCACAGTGCGACATCCCACCTTCCAGCCCATTGCCTACGAGCGGATCCCGGCTTTGGTGCAGCAGGCAGTGGCGGATGCGCGGGAGCGCGAACAGATTTTGAACATTGTCCGGCAAAGGCCGGCCAGCGACCGGTACTTCTGCGCCTGGGCACGGGTGGGAGATACCAATTTCACCATGCGCCTGCGGGATTGGCGGCCCAACGGCGAGGTGATCGCTCCCCTGGCCTACCGGGAACAGATGGCTCGAGAAGCTCAGGCAGAGCTGCAGTTTTATCGCCCCGACCTGAAGCTTTCTTGACCTTCCTGCCCATGACCACCCTCTACCTAACCGAGCCGGGGACTGTGGTTCACTGCCAAAACCAAACCCTGCTCATTCGCCGCCGTGGTCAAGAGCAGCTTTGCCGCCTTGCGGAGGTGGAGCTGGTGGTGGTGTTGCCCGGGATCCAATTGACCAGCGCAGCTTTGGCCCAACTGCTGGATCGAGGCATCGAAACCATTTTTTTGCGTGCGGATGGCGGTTTTCGCGGTCGCCTGCAGGGATCCTTCTCCACCAACTCTGAGATCCGTCTGGCCCAGTATCAGCGGGCCTACTCCCCCTGGGGGCTGAGGTGGGCCAAGGTGATTGTGCGCGGCAAGATTCGCAACCAACGGGCAATTCTACAACTGCACAACCGGGCTACCCGCGGCCAAATTGCCCCCTTACAGGAGGGTATTGATGTTATCGCCGCCTACCTGCAACAGTTGGATCGCTCCGTGTTCGAATGCCCACTGGACACTGCAGAGTTGGAAAACAAGCTGGAACAGTCGTGGTTGCCCCTGCTGAATCTCAAGGAAGACAGTCTGCGGGCCTACCCTTTGGATGCCGCGGCCAAGAAGCAGGCCAAAGTCTTCGGGGGGCCTCCCCCCTATGAGCCGCCGGACTACCTGATCTTCTGAGGCTCTCCACCGGGCCGAAATTGTAAAGTTTTGTGCGCGATCTGTCGGGGCGAGCCATCACCAGCCTGACTCTGCCGGCACGAGATTTTAAGGGAAACTTTAGATCTTTTGCCCCGATTGGCCCAAAAACGTGACATGATGGCCGTAGCAAGCTCAATTTCCCCGCTTGCGCTTGGCCGCGAGGACAATGTTAATATCTGTGTCGAGGAATCTCCGTACTCCCTCGCGAACGCACCTTGAAAACCTCATGAATTCAGGCTTTTCCGAGGGTAGGGTTTATCCCTACCTTTTCCCCGCAAGGGGACGGAAACGTTTTATAGAAGAGGCGAACTCCCCGGGCTGTGACCTGCGTTGATCCCTACCTTTTCCCCGCAAGGGGACGGAAACGTCTTTGCACGAGATACAAAGAACTCTTTGTTTCCCGTTGATCCCTACCTTTTCCCCGCAAGGGGACGGAAACGAAGACTACTCCAATAAGGAGGGTAGGCTATGTACAGTTGATCCCTACCTTTTCCCCGCAAGGGGACGGAAACTAGTACTTGGTCACCTCGGGTGGGGAGTAAAGCCCCTCCCATCCGTTGATCCCTACCTTTTCCCCGCAAGGGGACGGAAACTAGAGAGAAGCGAGTAATGAGCAAAGAGAAGTGAGGTTGATCTCTACCTTCTCCCTGCAAGAGCATGCCTCTAACCCCCAAAACCCTGAACTTTGCTGAATTTACTGAGCTTTAGGCGGTTTGGCAAAAGTCATTGAGAGGGATATAGTAGACCAAGTTTCCCCCTGATCCTTGAGTCCACCGCAACGGTTGCCGGGAAGTGAAGGGGGAAAGCGCTCGGGGGGTATTCCTCAGGGCTTTGTGGGATACCGCCTTCCTGCTTGGACTCCGTCCCGCTGACGCGAACAGAGATAGGCAGGATGCAATCGCTTCTTTCCTGAACCATGTTCAGGAGAGTTCAGCGTGAATGTATCAGGCTCAACAAAGTACCTCAAGTCATCTAGGGAAGACTGCTCGACGAGTAGTCCTGGGATCCAGACTGGAGAGAGCGGCGGGCCAGCTTGGCATAGGTCTTCACCGTCTCGTAGGGCATCTCCAAATCAGCGGCGATCTGTTGTAAGCTCTCTCCACCTTCGCGGCGGGCCAGGATCGTCGCCCACAGTTGGGCAGTTTTTTCGGCGCGGGATCCCCCTTGTCGTTGCCGCTGGCTGAGAAAGAGGGCGCTCAGCTCCTCGATCCGCTGGGCCACCTGCTCTTCCCGGGAAGGGACAGGGGAGGCGGGTAGCTCTTCGGCCAACCAACCCAGGCGGGTTTGCCCTAGCCCAAAGGGGGTTTTGTGGCCGGTGCCGCAGTAGGGGGCAAGGTGGATCAGGGCTTGGAGCTGCTGCTGCAACAGCTCAGGCGCACGGGAGGAGACAGCCAACTGCACACAGCCGATGAATCCCGTCACGGATCCCTGGCGACCTGCGGTGGTTTTGACCGATTCCAGACGGTGCCGCTGGATGATCACTTCCCCATCCACCCAATCCAGAAAAGGCTCCGCCTCGATGGGCAGACCGGAAAAATCGTTCCAACGGCGCAGATAGCTGTGGAACAGGTTGCGAGGGATCGGCAGCGGCAGATGGTGGCCCCGGTGGCGAAAGCTGGTGGGCGAGACGAAGGAAAGGCTCCAGGAGCGGGGGGAAAGAGGCTGCTCCAACAGTTGACGATAGGTGCGCGGGGGGATCGAGATCTGCCATCCCAGGATCTGCAGCGGGGATCCCCGCAATTCCAGCCAGGTGGGCAGCCGTTGGCACCACCCTCGCAGCCACTCCACCACCGGCGGGTTGAGGCCGGTGATCCACCAGCGGAAGGGGAGATGAGGCGGGATCAGCGGTCGCCCCCCCTGCTCGCGGAACGGCCCCATCAGCCGGGAGAGGGTAAAAGGTTTCTCCGATTCTCCATCGTGCAAATAGGCCGATAGCTGCGGGTCTGTCTCTTGCACCTGGCTCAAGAACCAGGCGTGCAGCCCTTTGGCATAGTGGGGATCCAGCAGGTAAGACCGAGGAGCCTGAACTTCCAAGGTGATCCCCACCAACTCGGATCCCGTCGGCCACTTGCCGTTCGCTTCTCTATCAGCAGATGGCTCTGAGAAACTCAGCATAGGCACAGCCCATTCCCAGTCCACAGCAACAATCAACACAAAACCCAACTTTCCATTGAGAAAATTTTAGAAGGGATCCCTTCTTATTGGGTTTACTCTCGAATTGCCCGTTGTACAGGCAGAAAAAATCTCACAATCTGAAGAAAGCCTTGAAATCGTCTGCAACCCATCGCACTCGATCTATACTGCTAGCAAGCTAGAGGACTGAAAACCATGAGGCGAGAGCGTTTATCGGATATGGCTGAAACAATCGGTAACCTCAATGGCATCTCTCGGCTTGATTCGATTGGTTACCCACCCAACCGGCAAACCCTTTTTTGAAGGGCTTTGGTCTTCCGCGAAGGATTAAAAATCGAGGCCAATTGCCCCCAGCCTTTAGGGATCTGTCCGTCGCAGCCGATGGAAGCCCTGTCCAAGACTTGTCTTCCTTTTTCGCATTTCGCAGGTGCTGCTCATGACCCCTACTTCTGCTCCCTCTCCCGTTCCTGTTGCCTTGGCCTGGTGCCTGGTGTGGGGAGAACAGCGGGATCCCCAGTTTGCCCTGGAGACCTTGCAGCAGATGCGGGCCGCCGTTCGCGCCGACAACGAGGCCGGGATCCCAGAAGAGCTACGGCCCATTTTGGCTCAGGTGCGCCAATTTCAGGAGAGCATGGCGGCGAAGACCTTTCCCAGAACCCCGGCGGAGCTGCAATCCCGCTACCCGGAGCTGTGGCAGCAGACAACCCGCATCGGCTTGGTTTACGGGGGGGCCACCAAGATCAAGAGCTATGTCTTCGAGTCGGCCAAGCTGTCGGAAATCCGCGGGGCCTCCGCTTTGTTGGATCGCATTAACCTGGTGGATCTGCCCGCCTTTTTCGGGGATCCCGAGCAAACCTACCTGGGATGGGAAGGTTTGGGGAAAGAGTCTCAAGCAGAGCTGAGGGCCTATGTGGCCGAGCAGATCCGGCCTTGGCTGCAGCAGCACTACCCGGCCTTGGCGCAAGCCCTGATCCCGGAGCTCATCATCTACTCCACCGGGGGCAATCTCCTGGCCTTTTGCCCGGCGGCCCATGTGGACGATCTCTGTGAGGCCATCGAGCGGCGCTACACCGAAGAAACCCTCACCGCTAACGCCTGCGCCGTGGGATCCGCCTTTCGGCTGCTGGAACTGCGCTACGGCCTGTTGCGGGATCCCATCGAACGCACCCCCTGGCTGGATTGGCTGGCGCAACACAAAACCCATCCCCTGGTGAGAGCCTATTTTGGGGATGGCAGCGAAGCCAGATTTCAAGACCGCAAAAGTTTCAACGAGTTGGTGGGTTACCTGGCCGCCCGCTTCAACCACCGCCGCAACGGCAATCCGGATCCCGGTCGCCCCAGCCGCGCCCATCCCGCCTTTTTTGAAACCCATCCCTACCTGCGCCGCGACAGCACCGACCGTCGCCCTGCCATCGCCAAAGCCGACCTGGTCGATCAGCCCTGGCTCTCGGAAGCCACCGCTCGCAAAGCCCTGGTGGGTCGCCAGGCCAAGCGCATTGAAACAGGCAAGCAAGGGTGGTTCCGCAAGTTCCCCACCTGGGATCCCGGCTTTGTGGAAAGCTGGGTAACGCGATTTGCCCGCTTTCTCAACTCTCCCGCCGGCGAGCCCTACCGGGAGCGCTATTTGCAGCCCCATCAGGGATCTGTCCAGGGGATCGGCGAGGCCCAATCTCTACGGGAAGTGGCCAACGCCAGCCTGGGCAGCCAGGGCTTTGTGGCTTACCTTTACGCCGATGGCAACGACATGGGGGGCTATGTGCAGCAGATCCAAACCCCAGAAGCCTACCGACAATTTAGCCGGGATGTTTCCGAGGCAACGGAAAAAGCCGTTTACCACGCCCTCGCCCAGCACCTGCAGGCCCATCGGCTGCACGGCCTATCCCCAGATCCGGAAACCGGCAGAGACCGCAACGGCGAGTGGATCCACCCCTTCGAGATCCTGACCATCGGCGGAGACGATGTGTTGGTGGTGGTGCCTGCCCACAAAGCCCTGGAAATTGCCGCCACCTTCTGTGAGCAGTTTGAGCAGCTCCTGCTGGACACCTCGGCAACCTATGCAGCTCAATCTTCCGGCAAGGTGCCTCACCGCTACCCGGCGGCAGATCGGAAGCTCTGTCGGCTCTCCGCCTCGGTGGGGGTGCTGATCGCCTCGGAAGACACCCCCATTTACTACGCCGAAAAGCTCACCGAACAACTGTTGAAATCCGCCAAGAGCTACGCGAAAAAGCTGAAGCCCAAAGACAAGGACTGCTCTGTGGCCACCATCGACTTTCTCTCGTTGAAGTCGGTCGCCCTGGTTGCCTCCAGCATCCAGGATTTTCGTCGGGAAGCTCTGGAGATCCGCCAGAACAGCCACACCCTCAAGCTCTACGCCGGCCCCTATACCGTCCCGGAAATCCACGGGTTGCTGAGAACGGTACAAGCCCTGCAGGAGGCCAATTTTCCTCGCTCCCAGCTTTATCAGATTCGCAGCTTCTTGGAAAAAGGCAAACGCACCGCCACCCTCAACTATCTCTATTTCCGCAGCCGCCTGGGCAAAAAGGGGCAGCCGCTGATGGAGGCTTTTGAGCGCACCTGGTGCAAGGCCAAAACCAACGACGGCCACCTTCCCCCCTGGATGTATGTTGAGCCACAGGTATCCTCGTCAACGCCAACCTATGAAACCATCTGGCGGGATCTGGTGGATTTGTACGCCTTTGTGCAAAAACAGCCCCAGGCCGAGGGTCGGCCCGTTCTGGCGGAGGTGGAGTGATGGTGAGACTGGCAGAGCTGCCCCAAGCGGGGCGAACGATCACCTCTATCCCTTTGAGGGCCACCCTCGCCTCTGCCCTGGCGGTGGGAGCCGGCGGCTCCAGCGGCTCCCTGGCGGATAAGCCCCTGCTCAAAGATGCCTTTGGCAGGCTGATCATTCCCGGCTCCCAACTGAAGGGGCGGCTGCGCCACGAGTGCGAGAAACTGGCCCGTGGCCTGGGCTGGGCCATTTGCCGCTCTCCCGACCCAGAGCGCATGTGTCCGCAGCGGGAGGGCAGCGCAGGAAATTTCCACCGCCCCGAATACCAGGTGGAGGGCTATGCCGGATCCCATTGTCTGGTCTGCCAGATATTCGGCAATCCGGCCCTGCCTGCCCGCCTGTGGGTGGAGGATCTCGTCTGCGAGGTGCCGCCAGCAGCTCTGGAACCAACCCTTCGCCCTGGGGTCACCCTCAACCGCCGCCGCCGCACCGCCGAGGATCAGCGGCTCTACCTCATTGAGACCTCTCCCGCGGCTGAGCTGACTTTTTCCGGATCCCTGCAGCTTTTGCCCGATTGCCCTTCCTGGGGCAAAACTCTCCTGTTGGCGGCCCTGCACCACCTGATCGCGCTGGGGGGCAGCAAATCCGCAGGTTTGGGCTGGCTGCACTGGGATCCTGGATCCCTGCAGGCTCTCCAGCCCACCGCAGCCGATTGGGCTTTCTTGGCCCAGGGAGGGAGCTGATGGAAGCCATTCAACTCACCCTAACGGCTCAGTCTCCCTTGGCCATCGGTCGGCAAAAGCCGGGCGGCTCCATCAGCGAGGCCCAGGATTACATTCCCGGCAGCGTGATTCGCGGTGCTCTGGCCGACCTCATGCTCAGCCAAACCCAACATCGCCCTGCCGAGGCGCTGGAAGGAGATTTGGCCGCCCTGTTTACGGCAGCTCGGCCTGCTGTGTTTACCCACGCCTATCCGGGATCCGGCAGCAAGGTCTTGCCGGCCACGGCCTTCAGCTCGAAAAACAATCCCGGCTTCCGCTCAGAGGCGGGCAAAACGGGGGTGTTCGACACGCTCCTGGATCGCTTCTGCTCACAGCGGCTGGGGATCCCGTTCGATCCCACAGAGCCGGACGGTTCCGGGGGAAGAGTGGAGCCCTTCGGGGGGTTCTACAGCCAGCAGGAGTCTGACCTGGGGCCCCGCTACGAACGAGCTGCTGTGTCCAAACGCCTGCTCACGCGGGTGGGGATCAACCGTCGCCGCGCCACTGCTGCCGACCAAATCCTCTACAGCCTAGAGGTGATGAACGAGGGCAAAGCCCGCCCCAATGGGCATCTGGAGCGCTCCCTTTTCAGCGGCTACATCTACCTGCGGGATCCCGAGCTGGCCGAGACCCTCACCCGCTACCTCAACGCCCACGCCCACCTGCTGCGCTTGGGAGGAGGGGTGTCGCGGGGATTGGGCCGGGTCAACGTCACGGCTCGGCGTCTGGCTGCTCCCCGGCCTTCCCTGGCCCAGCGGGTGGAAGCCTTCAACCAAAAGCTGCGGCAGCGCTGGCAACAATGGCAGGTGTTCGGGGATCCCTGGCAGCCCCTTCCGCCGGAGCGGCAGTATTTCTCCATTGGGCTGCAGTCGGGGGCCATTCTCAAAGAGCGCTGGCAACGCACCACCGTGCTCACCCCCCAGATGCTCCAGGAAGAGGCCAACTGCGAAGATGGATCCCTGGCTTTGGAGCTGGCCTTCAGCAGCTACGCCTATGTCTCCGGCTGGAACGCTGCCTGGGGTCTGTTCAAAGATGTAGAATTGGTAACCACGCAGGGCAGCGTCTTTCTGCTGAGCACCACGCAACTGGAGCGTTGGTCCCGATTTTGGCGGAGATGGAATACTGGGGGATTGGCGAACGCACTGCTGAAGGATTCGGCCAAATCGAAGTTTGCAGTCCGTTCCATCATCATTTCTGGGAGAACCCGCTATGACCTTCGCCACCAGCGAGATCACATCGGAACAAGAGCTCAAGATCCAACGGCAAATCCGGCTGGCCGAAGATGATCTGGTCGCCAGAATTCAAGCCGCCTTGGATAACTTCAGAGGTCTCAACAGATTGGAAGAGGCCCAATATCGCAACCTATTGCACGTGGCAGCTTCCACCGAAAGCTCAGAGGTGATCAAGAACTTTTTGCGCTACCAGGTGGGGCGCGATGACAAGTGGGGGCGGGGCAAAGACTCTTTGGCAGAAGCCATCATCAAAGACATCGACAACTGGATTCATCAAAGGGCTATAGCCATCGCCAGGGAAGCCGGAATTGAAAGAGCATCCCCCAAAGTCAACGAGATCAAAATTGACTTGATTCGGCGCTACCTGGGCTATGGGGCCCGCTACCTCAAGTACAAGCGAGAGGGAGGAGGATCCTAGACCGTGACCTACAGCAGTTTTACCCTTGAGAGAGCCATTTCGACCTTTCAGCTCAGGTCAAGAATCATCCATGGCCTGTTTGCAGAGGTTCCACCGACTGAGTGCTCCGATTACTTGAAAATAACCCTAGATCGCTATCTCGGCTTGGCCACCTCGGTCAACAGCGAAAAAGCCCGCTCCGAGTTTATCATCGCCCCTGTGCTGGGAGAGGTGAAGTACCTATGTCGGGATCAAATCTCGCTGTTTTCCGGCAAGGAATTCAACGTGGATCCCGAGAGGGGGTTGGTGGGCCTATGCGACTACATCATTTGCCTATCCCCTCTCCAACTCTACATTCAAGATCCGGTGGTGATTATCGTTGAGGCCAAAAAAGAAGACTTGATCGGGGGTCTGGGCCAGTGCGTTGCCGGTATGGTGGGGGCACAGGTCTTTAACAAGAACTCCAATTCTCAAGTAGACAGTGTCTATGGAGCAGTAACCTCAGGAACCAACTGGCGATTTGCAAAACTCGAGGGTGACCAACTCTTTATCGATGACAGGGAGTACTTTATCTCAGAAATTGCTCAGATCCTAGGGATCCTCTTGAGTTTTATTAGGGGCTCCGTCTCGCTTCGGGAATGGCAAACCTCTGCAGTACAAGCCTTAACTTGAGCAGCCATTTGAGGGAACAATGTTCGACGTTTTCAAAAACCGCTTGGAAATCACCGGCACCCTCACCACCGTGACCGCTCTGCACATCGGGGTGGGCCGCTCCACCGAACCCATCGGCTCGGATTTGCCGGTTCTCAAGGATGCGCTGGGCCGTCCGCTCATTCCCGGCTCCAGTTTGAAGGGGGCGATGCGCTCTCGCCTGGAAAGTTTCTTGCGGGGCATCAACCCAGAGCTGGCCAGGGATCCCGGCGAATTGACCAGCAGCGAGCAATTTCAGATCATCAACCAAATTAAAAATGACTACAAAGGGGACGATGCGGCTCTGACTCAAAAGCTCATTGAGGCCACCGACTGGGTCTCGCAGGTGTTTGGATCCCCTTGGTTGGCCGGCAAGGTGCAGATCCGAGATTTGCCCGTGGTGCCGGAAGCCTGGTTTGGCCAGTACCAAGAGCGGGATGGCGTGGCCATCGATCGGGATACGGAAACGGCGGCAGATGGCAAGCTGTACGACTTGCAAGTGGTGCCTGCCAGCACCCCCTTCCGGTTTCATGCCGTCGTCGAAAATGCCGAGGAATGGGAACTGGGCCTCTTGGCCATTGGCCTGCACCAATTGGAAACGGAACAGATCCCCCTGGGAGGGGGGCGCTCCCGTGGCTTGGGGGTTGTCCGCCTGCAGATCTCGGCAATCTATTGGTTCGACTCGGAAGGGGATCCAAGACGGCTGCTGGCCTACCTTCAAGAGCTGGTGGCCGGATCCCGACAGCCGCTCAGCCCGGAGCAGGCTGCCGCTTTGCGCCAAGACTGGGTGGAAGCCCTGGTTGCCAAATTAACAACGGCCTCTCAACGGCAATCGGTCGGCCCCCGCCGCTAGCCCTATTTCATGTCAGGAGGGATCCCGATGGTCTTCATGGACTCTACAACGGTTGGCGATACGGTCAGCGTTTTCCACCCCTATCGGTTGACAAACTGGACAGACTGCTTGCCGCCCCAAGCCCCTCAACCAAAAGCTCCTGTTCTGGTGTGAAGGATCCCAGGCTATGCACAAACGCTACGTTAACCATTGCACCCTCTGCCTCACCCTCAAGCCCGATGGCCCTGTTCTCATCAAGGCGGGCAAAGAAGGGGCTGACCCGACGAAGCCGGATATGGAGTTCGTCGAAACCTATCACGGCGGCGGGCGAACGGTCTATTTTCCCGGCAGCTCCCTCAAAGGGGCAATTCGCGCCCATGCGGAGCGCATCGTCCGAACGGTGGGCAGCGACAGACGTCCTGAGGGGGGAGGCTTCAAACTCTGGGCCAGCGATCCCCTCGACCAAAAGGCCAATCAATGGCTGGAAAAAATTGAAGAGCCCCACCAGGTTTACGCCCTTTCTTCCTTTACGGATCAGATGTTCGGCAACACAGCCATCGCCAGCCGGGTCCGCATCGAAGATGCCTATCCCAAGCCGGGAACCCCTCTGCGCCTGGAGGAACGTAATGGGGTGGCCATCGACCGCGTCTTCGGCTCAGTGGCGGTGGGGCCGTTCATCTATCAAGTGTGCGTAGAGGGATCCTTTCAAACCAAGATCCACCTGAAAAACTTTACCCTGGCCCAACTGGGTCTGCTGGGACTGGCGTTGCGGGATCTGGATGAAGGCTGGTTTGGCATCGGCTTTGCCAAGTCCCGCGGCATGGGCACCGTTCGGGTTGAGTACGAGTGGGCGGTGGTGGACTATCCGGGCTGCCTGGTGGATGAGGCAAACAAGCAGATTCGACTGCTGGGATCCCCCCTGACCTGGCCACAGGGATCCCTGTTGGGGGCGGGCGAATTTTTAACCCCCGAAGAGGCAGGCAAATACGGCTTCCCCAAACCCGATTGCCAAGCGGTGCCGGTGGGAGCGGAGCCAATGCCTTTGGGATTTGGGGCGCGGCTGACCTGGGATCAGACGTCTGAGGCCAAGGTGGAACATCTGCTCGCCACCGCCGTAAACAGTTGGGCCAAACTCCTGCAAGCGGAGGCCAAAGCCGTATGAAACCAGCCTACGTCGCCTCCCTCAAGATTCAAGATGGGGCAGAGTCCTCGCTTTCCCAAGTGCTCTCGGCTTGTTTTTCCACTTCTGAAAAAACCTACTCCTTTCTGCGCTGGCCCCATCGAGTCAGCGGCATTCAGGTGGGGATCCCGGCGGATCCCGTCTGTCCAGAGGGGCAAGTTTTCTCCCAACAAGGGGAACTGCGCTGGAAAAGCACCCCCCACGGCTGGGATCTGCTGTATCTGGGGATCCAAGCTCCCCCGGACTCCTTTATCCCTCTGCCGGGAGAGTGGCGGTGGGAGGATCACGCAGCCGACCTGTACGGATCCCAAAATCGAGAAACCCGCTTTCCCAAGCCCCTCAGCCATCCCCAAGATCTCAAGGTGGGCCAGCGCTACTTCCGAGATGAGCGAACTGCCCGCGTTCACTTTATTGCCCTGATTCCGAGGTGACCATGACCCCCCAAGGCCCTCGCCCATTGCCCAACCAGGCCGCATCTGCAAGATCGTCTGCCGGCAACAGCAGTCGAGGTGGAGGCAAACCAACCGTGTTTCCCAGTGGAGGCAAACCAACCGTGTTTCCCAAACCCTACGAGCTGATCCCGTTTCCCACCCAGCGCCCCACGCTGGAGCGGCCCGCCGGCCACGCCCAGTTCCATCCCGATAGGTTGCACGGCACCCTCTTCCTCACCCTAACGGTGCAGACTGCCGTCCACATCTCCACCGGCCACTTGGCCTTGGGCAGCGATGTCGGGGTGAAAGGGATCCCGGTGCTCAAAACCATGACCACCACTCCCAACGGAAGGCTTAAAATCCAGGGCAGCTCCCTCAAGGGGGCCATCCGGGCCATGTACGAGGCGATCACCAACAGCACCCTTGCGGTGATGACGAGCCGGTACAAAAATCAGATCCCCCCGGAGCGGCACCCCTGCCGCAACAAGGAGCAGCTTTGTCCGGCCAGCCGCGTTTTCGGTGCCCTGAACTGGCAGGGATTGGTGGAGTTCAGGGATGCCATTGCCACCAGTGCCGGATCCGGCGGCGGATCCCTGCCCCCCCTGTACCGTCCACGCCCGGATCAGTGCAAAGCTTATTTTCAGAGGGAAAACGGCAGAGTCATCGGGCGCAAGTTCTACTACACCCACAGAAACGCGTTGCAGAACAGTTCAAGGGGAACGCCCACCCAGCAAGCGATACAAAACACAGTTTTCAAAACCCAAATCCACTTCAAAAACCTCACCCCTGCCGAGCTGGGCACCTTGCTCACGATTTTGGGGCAGGATCCCAACCATCCCATGCTGCTGAAGGTGGGGGGCGGTAAGCCCGTGGGCCTGGGATCCCTGCAGGTCACCCTCGACAAGATCGAGCGGCCCGGCAACCTAAAAGATCGCTACAGCCGCTACGATCCCCCAGAAGCCGATACCCTGGAAGGAAAACGCCTCCAAGCCTTTGTGCAAGAGCAAATTCAAGCTGCCCAGGGCTACATCTTGCCCGAACAACTCAAGCGATTGGCCGCCATCCTGAGTCCCACTGCTCTGCGCGAGCCGCCCACCGGAGTGTACTGAGGGTTCCCCCATGCTGTCAGACACTGTCGATCTCAGCCCCCAATCTTGGGATCTCGCCCACGGCATCGCCCTGACCTTGGCCAAGGAAAGGGTGGATGTCAACGAGTTGAGCAAATGCGTCGCCTATCTGCGCTCGGTTGCCCATCACCCTGACGCGGGATCCCGCTTTTTCCGATTCACCGGCGAGCTGGTGCGGGAAAATGGCCTATGCCGTACCCAACAAACCAGAAGGTACCATCAGCTCATTGACGAAACCTGCAAAAGGTACTTGCAACCTCTGCAAGACAGGCCGGCGGAGATGCTGCAGATCCTGGGCTGGGCAGCCCGGCTGGCTCGCTACTACAAGGATGGAGGGATCCCCATTGGCGAGATTTCACCACCTCAGGGATCCCAACCCAACGACAACTCCGGTCACAAGGACTCCGTTCCCCAAGGGGCGGGAAACAAATCCCAGGACGACAGACAACAACAAAACCATCAACACCAACAAGACCAGGCCCAGCATCAGGCCCGCAAAGCCTGCTTCCAGATCGGGCAAAAGCTGAAGGCCACCATCACCAACATCAAGGGCAACGAAGTCACCTTCCAGATTCTGGACACAGACACCAAGCTCACCCAGAAGGAGCCCAAACGGGCGGGATCCCTCTCGGTGGGGCAAGAGGTGCAGGTGGAAGTTCTGGGTCTAAAGGAAGATGGCAGAATCCGCAAGGCCAAGCTGCTCTGGGCGCAAAGCGGAACAGAGCCCTCGAAAAATTCGAGTTAACCGCCTATCATGCAGACCATCATCATGACTGTGGGCACCTCCTTGCTCACCAACCTTGACAAAGACCTGCAGCCGCAGCGCCCCTGGGTGGGACAAAAAACCATTGGGGATCCCCAGCGTGCTCTGGCCTGGATGAAAGAAGCAGACCTGGAATTGATCAGCGCCGAAACCAACACCTACTTGCGGCTGGATCCCACCTCGAATGATGCCTTGATTTTGCTGCACTCAGAAACCCCCGACGGATTGGAGTGTGCCCAGATTTTGAAGCTCTTTTTTGAGCAAGAGCTGGGTCAGCAGCAGGTCTCTTTGGTTCCCCTTCCCGGCATCAACTACGAGCTAGAGGGATCCTCTCTGGAGCGGATGGCCGAGCTGTTGAAACAGTTGGCAGAGAGCGCCAAGGGGATCGTCACCTTTGCCGCTACCGGCGGGTTCAAAGCCCAAGCCATGATCATGGCTGTGGTGGGCAGCCAATTGGGGATCCCAGTTTGCTACATCCATGAGCAATACAAGTCTTTGGTCTACCTGCCCTACCTACAGCCGGAAGTTCAGCCCCGGATCCCTCGGGCAGATCTCCCCGATTCAGGCCGAGATCGCTCCCAGATCATCCAAATCCGAAGCGATGCCAGCCATCACCGACCCCGCAGTTGGGCCAAAGTGGAAAGACTCCTGCGAGACATTCCCTGGGTGGATCTGGTTCGATACGATCCACACGCCTACGCTGCCCCCAAAAACAGCGTCAAAGCCTCAAACCGCAAAACCGAAGATGGCCGCCACATTCTGTGGATCCACCTCCACGAGAGCCAGGACACCCACCTCGCTGTCAGAGTAGAAACCACCGGCTACACCCCCGAGCACCTAGAGCTGGCTGCCACCGAATTGCGGCAACGCTTGGGCCGTCTGCTTTGAGTGTTTCCATGAATCCCGCTTCCCCAAAGGGAAGTGACTTATCAGGTATAGGGTTTTTGCTACGCAAACCTACATAAAATAAGGTATCGCATTCGGAACAACGGTTGATCCGGGTGGCGTGGAAGTTGCTTGCGGCTCAGGATCGGTTCCATTAACAGGAAATTACCGAGTACAGCGTATTCGCTTCGACCATCATCCGTTTCAACTACCCCTGCCAAAAGTGCCAGATCAGATCTAGATCATCACGCCTGCAGTTATTAAGCTTGTCTGAGACACATATTACGAACAACGCGAAAAAAGGAAGTAATATGGTAGAACATGAAAGCCTGAATACACCAACCAAACTTCTCCTAGTTGGAGTGGAGATCCTTTTTGTCTGTGCCCTGTTTCTCATGCGTCTTGGAGTCGCCGGTTGGCTTCTAATGATGTTTGGAGCGCTGCTTATTTTGCTGCTTACTTTATGGGCATTTGTGCATATAGCTTTGATGATCACATTCATTAGCGTTTTTGAATCAAGAAAGAGCGATATTGCGCTCTACCTCGCGACTCATTTTTTCTATCTTTGGGCCTGGTTATTTCAATTCGATGGCGATGATACCAGTGTAAAGTGGACTATTCGTCTCCTCCCATGCACGAACTTTCTGGAGCCTCTCCTCCGGAAATGGGGCGGAGTTCTATTTTTAACCACGAGTATCGCTACATTTGTTTGCTATTTGATAATCTTCATTTTAATAGTTATTCGCTTGGCTCGATTAATTTTCCATTGAGTTTTCATTAATTCCACTGCCCCGAAAGGAAGCGACTTCCGCCGATTATAACCCTTGCCCAGAGCGGGATCCAGGGGCCTAGATCGACAGGGTCTCGTTTAAGGACTCCGTCCCGCTGGCGCGAACGGCTGCAATTTCCCCTTATTTTTCTCCGCCGAGGGGCCTGAAACCCTTGCCCAGAGCGGGATCGACCGGGTCAACGGAAGAATCAGGGTTTGAGGCTTGTCGCCGACCCTGTCGCTAACCATGTTGGTGTAGAAATTAACATGGATCCCTGTGTGGAGGTTGCTGGGGAGCTGCTCCTGAGACGCTGAAGCAGAGGGCCAATGGGGCGAAAAAAGGACTCCGTCCCGCTGGCGCGATGAGAGGCTAGGGAGCAACGACATAGCGATCTTGGGAGAGGCGCTCGTTACCCCGATACACGCTCACCTGCAAATGCTGGGGATCCAGCCGGTGCCCCTCTACACGGATGGGTGGGATCCTCAGGGCGTGGCGGGATCCCCGTCCCAGCACGGACACAATCAGGTTTTGGCCGCGGATCTGAACTCGTAGGCGCACCGGCCAGGGGAAAGGGTTGCGCAGCTTGAGGTCGGCCAAGCCGTACCAAACGGTGGCATCTAAGCCAGGGGGCACCGACTCTACCTGCCGGTAATGGGGGTGCCTCTCCACCACCTCCAGCCCTGCCAACAGAGCGGCATTGTAAAGGCTAGAGGACACCTGACAGATTCCTCCCCCAACCGAATCCAGGGTTTCGGCCACCATAAACACCGGCGCGGGCACATAGCCTCGTTCCAGGCTGCGCGGCCCCACCACTTGGTTGAAGGAAAAAATCACTTCTGCCTGTTCCTGTGAGCGTGTCGCAGGCATGATGTAAACTCCATCCAGGCTTTGGACGGCTCGGCGAATGTTGTGGAGCTGAGAAGGGGTACGCTCCCGCAAAGAAGTAACGTATTGGCTTAGGGTTGTTGGCGTGGGATCCGTCCACCACAAGGCCAGAAGGGCCAGTAGCGCCCCCACCAGCACAGCCAACCTCCGCAGGTCAACCCTTCCTCTCACCTCACACCTTGCCCGTCAGAAGGGGTTTCAAGGACTCCGTCCCGCTGGCGCGAGCGGGCAGTTGGCGGGAACCGGTCGCGACCAGCAGCTCTTGGGCGCGGGTACCTGCCGGCAACGTGCGGGATGGGCGTAGGGCCACCAGAGCAGAGCCTTGAGCATCCACCTGAAAGTCACCACAGTGGAGGAACTCGCCATTATCCAGCTTGAGCCAGAGGGAGTAGCGCTCCCCCGCCACCGGTTGGGGCAGATCCCGTGCGGCCAAGATAACCTCCTGCCAGTCTCCTGGGCGAAACAGCACATTGGCCGTCCCCACCTCCCCCTGCAAATGCACCAGACGGGATCCCGGCTGTTGCAGGAGATGAGACAATGCTCGCACCGGCTCTAACTGGGCTAGTTGCAGTGCTTGCCGCAGTCGCCAGTTGTCTAAGCTGAGCAGAACCAAAATTGCCGCCACCAAGCCTCCCAACCAGCGCCACCCCACCCCAAAAGCAGGCAGTGGAGAGTGAAGGGGGACTGCCATCTCCTGCTCGCGTAAGCCGATAGCCCCCACCTCTGCCATCACCTGGTCGCGCAAGCTGGCAGGCGGGAGTACTCCTGGCAATCCGTAGGGCAACAATTCCAAGGTTTCTTGCAAGGCTTGCAGTTCGGCCACCAGCCGAGGGTCTTGAGTTAGGCGTGCCTCTAGAGCACTCGCCTGCTCGGGAGACAAGTCCCCCAGCAGATAGCCGGCCAGTTCTTCCCGTTCCTCTGTTAAAGGGGGCGAGGTGGATAAGGACTCCGTCCCGCCGACGCGAAAGGACTCCGTCCCGCTGACGCGATCAGACATGGCCATCCTGACGACAGAACTCAACTCCAAACCTAGGACGCGGTCCCGCTAACGCGAGCAGAAACCCAGAAGGGCGCGCAGGGATCCCCGCAATTTGCAGAGAGCTTGGCGAGAGCGGGTCTTAACCGTCCCCAACGGGATCCCCAATTGGCGAGCAATGTCCGCCTGGCTCAACCCTTGGTAATAGAGCAACTCCAGGATCTGCCGTTGGTTTTCGGGCAATTGGCTGAGGGCCGCTTGCACCGCTTGCCGCCGCTCCTCGATGGAAACCTGCTCAAAAGGGAACCGAGTCTTGCTATCGGCGCTGAGAATGGTCTGCCAGCGTTTCAAAAGAAGTTGGTGGCTGCCCTGAGAACGCAGACGGTCAATGGCCCGCGAGCGGGTCAGGATGCACAAAAAACTGCTCAGGGATCCCCGCCGCTCGCGCGACTCGGACGGAGTCCTTGGATCACAGCCAACCTTGCGCCACAGCTCGACAAACACCTCCTGAGTCAGGTCTTCTGCCTCGGCCACGTGGCCCAGGATCTTGAAGGCCAGCCCATAGACCAAGCCGGCATAGCGATCGTAGAGCGCAGCCAGAGCAGCAGGTTGCCCCGCCTTGAGCGCTTCCATCAGCTCCCAATCGGCGCGGGATGACCAATCTCTCACCCGCTCACGCCAGCGGGACGGAGTCCCTGGTTGCTCACCCATGCTACACCCAGTTTCGCCCCACACAACTAGAGGATAAACCTGCCCGATCGCGCCAGCGGGACGGAGTCCTTAAGTCTACCCCCTCAGCCACGACGGGCCGCCCATTCCAGGCTGAGCAAGGCTGTGTTCACCAGCAAGGCCAGGGATCCCACCGCCAGGGATCCGGCCCAGATCTTGTCGTAGCGACCGGCCTGGGCAATGCCATCGAACAGCAGGGTTCCCAGTCCCCCTGCCCCAAACTTGGCGCCCACGGTGGCAATGGCAATGGCCACAATTGCCGCCAGCCGCAGCCCTGCCAAAACAATGGGCAGCATGAGCGGCACCTGCACCTGCCACCACCGTTGCCAGAGGTTCATCCCCATGCCCTTGGCAGCTTCCAGGATGGCAGGCTCGACCGAGCGCAGGCCCACGCAAAAATGGCGCACCAAGATCACCTGCGTGTAGATCACCATCGCCACCACCACCGAGCGGGCATTGAGGCCAAGCCAGGGCACCAACAAAATGATCAAAGCCAGGCTGGGCACTGTGTACAGGATGCTGAGGATCCCCATGACCGGCAGGGCCAACCAGCGCACGTGGTGAACCAGCAGAGCCAGCGGCACCGCCAGCACCACCGCCATGCCCAAGGTCATCCCCACCATTGCCAGATGCTCTTGGGTGAGCTGCCACATCAGGCCGGGGTGGTTGAGGAGATAGCTCACGCGGATCCCCCCTCCAGCATGGCCAAGCTGCGAATGTGATCCAAGGTCAAAACGCCGATGGCCCGCCCGTCCTCCCACACCGTCAGGGCTGCCGCCCCTGTGCGCAACAGCAGGGACAAGGCTTGCCGCAAAGTGGCCTGGGGCCTCACCATCGCTCCCTCTTGGATTTTGTGGTTGTGCGGGATCCCGGCCATCGCCGTTTCCACCCGCAGCACACTCAACTGCCGTACCATGTCATCTGCCCCCAGCAGTTCCCTGACAAAGGGAGTAGCCGGCTGGGTGAGCAGCCGAAAGGGAGTGTCGAACTGCACCACCCGCCCCTTCTGCATCACCAAAATGCGATCCGCCAGGCGCAGCGCCTCTTCCACATCGTGGGAGACGAACAGGATGGTTTTTTTCAATTGCCGTTGCAGGCGCAGGATCTCCTCTTGCAGCTTGCTGCGGGTAATGGCGTCGATGGCCCCAAAGGGCTCGTCCATCAGCAGCAGCCCTGGATCCCCGGCCAGCGCCCGAGCCAGACCGACCCGCTGTTGTTGTCCACCCGACAGTTGGGCAGGGTAGCGGTTTCTGTACTCATGGGGGGGCAAATTAACCAAGCTGAGCAGCTCGTCCACCCGCTCGCGGATGCGCTCCTTCGGCCACCCCAAAAGTCGCGGCACTACCGCCACATTCTGGGCCACCGTCATGTGGGGAAACAGCCCCGATTGCTGGATAACATAGCCGATCCGCTGCCGCAGAGCCGTGATGGGAAACTGGCGGATATCCCGCCCGTCCAAGCGAATCTGCCCTTGGGTGGGATCCAGCAAGCGATTCACCATTTTCAGAAGGGTGGTTTTGCCGCAGCCAGAAGGCCCCAGGATGACCACCAACTGGCCCGATTCTATGGAAAAACTGCACTCCTCCACAGCCGGCTGGGAACTGTGGGGAAAGCGCAGCGATACCCGCTCGAACTCGACGGTGCTCACCTCAGGGTCTCGTGCAACAGGCAAGGTTATTTCTTGAGAATGCCGGCTTCCACCAAGAAAGTTCTGGCCACCTCCGCCGGCTCCTTGCGGTTGCCGCTCACCTCGTAGTTCAACCGCTGCATCACCTCGTCCGTCAGCAGGGGGGAAAGGGCATTTAAGGCAGCGGCAATGCCGGGGTTGGCCTCTAGGGTGTCCTTGCGCACCACCGGCGCCACCTGGTAGGGGGGGAAAAGCTGCTTGTCATCCTCCAGCAGCACCAGGTCAAAGGCGGCAATTTCTCCATCGGTGCCGAAGGCCACTGCCACATCCGCTTCCCCATTGACCAAGCCCTGGTAGCGGAGGCCGGGATCCACTGCTTTGTAGGCCTTGAGCCGGAAATTACCGTAGACGGCTTGGATCCCAGGTAGGCCATCCTCGCGGGCTTGAAACTCCGGCGGCCCGATCATCACCAGCTCGCCCGCTTTGGCCACCATGTCCGAGATGGTGGCGATGCCCAGCTCAGCCGCTCTAGTTCGGGTCATGGCCAGGGCCTGGGTGTTGTTCAGGGGGGCGGGATCCAGCCAAATCAGTTGGAACTGGCTCTCGTACTCGCGGGCCACCGTCGCGTACACCTCTGCCGGGTCGCCGCTGCTGGGCAACTTGAGCACTGTCAGCAGGCCAGTGCCGGTGTACTCGGGGTAGAGATCGATCTCGCCGCTCAACAAGCCCGCATGGGCTACCGGTGTTCCGCCCAGGTTGAGCTTGCGCTCCACCGTGAACCCTGCCGCCTCCAGGGCTAAGGCGTACATTTCCCCCAAAATAAACTGCTCGGTAAAGTCCTTGGAGCCGACGGTAATGGGCTTGGCGAGGCCCCTCTGGGGAGCGAGAACAAGAACCGCCAGCCCCGACAGGGCCAGCAAAGCCAAGCGACGAGTGGTTTTCAGCATAGACAAGGTGAGAAGGGATCCCAGGCTAATGACAAGAGGCCCTGCCGAGAGCGTTCCGGCCTGGGCCAGGAAGTTTCGACTGTTAAGTCACCATTAAACCATTATTTTCCCTGAGCCGTAACTGCAAGAACCAACCGTAGAGATCGCCAGTACGGTCACTGCAAGTTGGTTTGAAATAGCCCAAGTGTTCAGCACCGCCCCAGCCCCTCTCCCAGGGGAAGAGGGAAGTTCACCCCCATTGAGAACAACCCTGCTGTGTCGCTGGGGTCAAGGACTCCGTCCCGCTGGCGCGATCGGAGGAGTGGTGAACAACGTCCAAAAGGACTCCGTCCCGCTGGCGCGATCAGCCTCCGCTGGGGGCCGGGAAAGAGCCTGTTACCGCGCGGATCTTCTGTCGCCGCCCGGCTCGCTCGATCTCCAGCTCCAGGGTGCTGCCCACCTCAGTGCGCTCCACCTCCTGTTGCACCTGATCGGCTGTGGTTACGGCACGACCATTGATGGAGAGAATGACATCCCCAGACCGCAGCCCTGCCCGTTCCGCCGGGGATCCCTGGATGACTTCGCCGATCAGCACGCCCTGATCCACCGTTATCAAAATGCGGCTATTGGGATCCTGGTTGAGGCGCTCCTTCAGCTCTGGAGTCAGCGTCAGCATGCGGATGCCCAGGTAGGGGTGATCCACCTTGCCGCGAGTGATCAACTGATTGGCCACCCGCTGGGCCGTCTCAATGGGGATGGCGAAGCCCAACCCTTGCGCTCCCTGGATGATGGCGGTGTTCACCCCTATCACCTCCCCTTGAGCGTTGAGCAGCGGGCCGCCGGAGTTGCCGGGGTTAATGGCCGCATCCGTTTGGATAAAAGATACCCGCTTGTCAGGCACCCGAATCTCCCCGCTGGAACGGCCCAAAGCGCTGATGATCCCAGCCGTAACGGTGTTATCCAAACCCAGGGGGTTGCCGATGGCAATGGCCCACTGGCCCGGCTCCAGGGTTTCCGAGCGCCCCAGCTTCACGGTCGGCAGGTTCTGGGCGTTGATCTTCACCACGGCGATGTCCGTAACCGGATCCGAACCGATTACCTGCCCATCAAAGCTGCGGGTATCCTTGAGCGTCACCGTTACCTTGTCGGATCCCTCGACCACATGGGCATTGGTGATGATCTGGCCGTCTGGGCTGATGATGAACCCAGAGCCGGTTCCCTGCTGTCGCCGCTGCCGAGGGATGGAAGGGATCGCTTGGCCAAAGAAATCCCGGAAAAAGGGATCGCTGAAAAACTCCTCCGGAAGAGGGGCAGGGGCGCGCACCGTCCGCTCAGCATCGATGCGAACCACCGCCGGCCCCACCTTTTGCGCCACATCGGCGATGAAATTCAGGTTCAGTTGGGGCGGGGTTGCCGTCGTCTGGGCAGATACCCCCTTGCCCCCCACCAGAGCCGCTCCCAGCCCAATGCCCAGCAGCACCAGCAGCACTGACGAGAGAAGAGACTTCCAAGTGGAGATGGCAAAAGGCTGGAAAGAGGATTGAGCAGGTTGGGCGGAAGCTTCTGACCCGGGAGAGGGCTGGCCCGGCATGGATGTGCTGCGCTTCATAGCTACAAGAAGAGGGTTGGGATGCTGCAAGACTTCGGCCCCACGCAGGGGGAGAAACCTAGGGCCTAATCTAACATGGACAGCAGGGATCCCAGAGTGGGCAACCCTAGCGTTTTTCCGTACTTCTATCTGGAGCGAAGAGCAGCGGAATCTGCTCACCTGAGGTAGCCCATTTCCATTCAGTTGGCTTTGATCAAGATAGGTAAAAGATAGGTAAGGCCCGAAAGGCTCCCGGTTTTGTCCGGTTTGCAGCTAGCGTAGGAATGATGAATGGGGGTAAGACCATGACCAACCCAGCCAGCCGCCTGTTGGCTCCTCTGCTTGGCGGATTGCTCTCAGCGCAGATGGCCGCCCCAGTTTTGGCCCAAATGGGGCCCTTGCCACCACCGCCTCCTGGAGAAGGATGGCGTCCTGTGAATCCTCGCCCCCTTCCCCCTGGCCCTCAACCCCTGCAGCCGAGCCAACCCTTTCAATTGCAAACCACTCTGCTGCTGCGCTCCGGGGATCTAATCCAAGCGGTGCATCGCTCTCCAGAAACCCTCTTGATTGCCCCTGGGGAAACCCGTGCCGTCAGCCTCAGCCTGGATACCCCTCTGCGGGACATCTACGGCAACATGGTCGTCCCGGCAGGGGCTGTTTTGGAAGGCCAATTTCAGCCGGTGAGCGGCGGCACCCAGTTTGTCTCGCGGGCCCTGATTTTCAACGGCCAATCCTACCCCCTCTATGCCCAGAGCCAGGTTATCCCGCTGCGCAAGGATCCCCGCCACACTTCCGGGGAAGCGATTGTGCAAGATGCCTTGATTGGGGCAGCTGCGGGGGCCATCTTGGGAGGCTTGTTCGGCGACCGCGTGATCTCGACGGAGAAAGTGCTGGGTGGAGCGGCGGCAGGGGCTGTCATCGGCAATGTAACGGCGCCGGAAGTGGCGGTGATCGACGCCAATGCCAACTTGACTCTGACGGTCACCCAAGATTTTCAGCCCTACCTGCCCTAGCGAGCCCCTGAAAACAGCTCTGGCCCTAGGGACTGGCCGTGAGCCGATCCAAAATCTCCTCGTGGGAGAGGCCCTTGCGCACCCACTCCTCGCAGTGGTGCAGCCGCTGGGCCGTACCGATGAGGAAGCGGTTGAGGTCGGCCCCTAGGGATTCGCAGGTGGTCTGTACGCAGATGAGATCCCGCCCCGAAAGCAAGGAGAAGAGGCTGGCCAGCATTCCCGCCTCCAAATATCCGGCAGGCTCTCGCCGTGCAGAAGGTTCCTCCGGGTTGAAGCTGGCGCGAGCGGCAAGGGCAAACCCGGAATTGCGGATCCCGGCCTGAACCAAGCCGTGGTCGGCGGCGGAAAAATCCAGCTCCAGGCGTCCCCAACCGTGGGTGGCCCAGAGATCGCTGAGGGCATCCAGGAAGATCCCCATCGGCAATTCCTGCAGCGGCTGCTGGTAGTAGCCGGAAAGCTCGTCTTCAATACGGCGGAAAAACGCCTCTCCCCAATCGCGGCCACAGTTGTAGAGAATGACGCGGGTGGCTTGGCCGGTTTCGTAGCGCAGGCCGGAGTAGAGAGCTTCCAGCAGGGGCATGGGAAAGGCCGCCAAGCGGTATCCTCCGCGGCTGTAGAGCAGTCCGGTGTGGATGTCGGGGCGGATGTAGTGGGCGGGGCTGAAGCAGTGTCCGGGCAAGATCTGGTCTTGCAGAATCTCTTGCAGGGAGATCATGGCTATTCTCGCAGTCAGGTGGACAAGAGGGCGGGGATGGATAGATTGGGGAGCGGCTGGAATTTTTGGCGTGAGGGAATGAATGATTAAGGAGTGAGCTGTATAAGCTGTATACAGTAAATCGGGAGAAGGAGGTCGCTATCGGAGGGCGCAGGGAACTTTGGTGAATAGATTGAGGGCGAATGGACCTAGTTAACCAGCATGGATTTGGCCAAAAGCAGATAAGGACGGATCATCTCGCTCTCTTCTGCCCCAAAGATGTGGGTCAGGGAGTCGAGCATTAACTTGTAGGCAGGCTGGCATTGGTCGCGCATCTTGAACGATTTCAGGATCGTCTCCAGCCAGTAGAGCAATTTATCCCGCAGATAGTCTTCGTCGTTGAGCAGCATGGCCATGCAGCAGTAGCGCCACACCATGCTCAGATCCCGGCGGCAGCGCTCCCAGGCCAGGTGACCATGCTGGCGGATTAAATTCGGCATCATCGGCTGAAACTTCTCCATCACCCGATCCAGCAACTCTTGTTCTTTGGCCTGCAGAACCTGGTAAAGGCGTACCCGCCTCGGGATCCCTTCCACGTAGGCGTGTAGAGTTTTCAACTCATCTGGGCGCAGATAGCGGCCCTCACTTTGGTGCATCAGCTCGGCAACCCTTGAATTCATAGATAGAGCCTCCTTCAGTGGGCTTCACACAAACATTTCCGCCAAGGTGAGAGCCCTCTCCGGCGGAACTGTGGGCAGGTCAACCTCCATCTCAGAAGAAGAAGGGGAAGGAGATTGGGCCTGAGAAGTGGCGCAGACAGCTTGTAGCTCTTGCCAGTAGGGGGCAAGCAAACCCTGCTGATCCGCTGGCAGGGATCCCTGAACCACTGCCCGTAGCTGAGCGAGCGCTTGCGGCAACCCTAGGTACTGTTCCATCGCACCAAGAGTTACCTGCTGCACAGGGGTGGGATCCCCCAGCAACAGACTCAGGCCCAGGGAGCGCAAACAAAAGGCCAATTGACGAGCCAAGAGGCGCTGAGCCGGGGTTAGAGAAGGTTCTGCCCCCTCTCTGGCGGGATTGCTGCTGGGCAACGCTGTCGCGACGGGGGTTGGCCCCTGCTGTTGCAAAACCTTTTGGATCCAGGTCAGCTCTTGCTGTTGTAAGACTTGGTAGAGCTCCAGCCGTTCTTCAAAAGAGAGCGAGTAACGAATCAGGTCTTGCAGATCGTCGGGTGTTAGGTAACCCCCTTCTCGATCGGCAATGCGCTCCGGCCAAGAGTGAAGGTCATCCATGGGTGAAGTCTCCTTAAAAACAGAGGGCAAAACAAAACCGAGATCCCTGAACAAACCAGAGCTAGAGCAAAGCTCCGCCAAACAAGGCGGCAAAATCCTCAAGGGTAAAGGGATCCTCCGCTGGCAATTCCGGCACCGGCTCCACCCATGGGCGGATGCCCGACCAATTGAAGCCGGCAAAAAACTGGCCCACCGACTGGGCAAAGAGCATGGGGGACTGCGGCGGCGGCTCTTGAGCAAAGGGAGCCTTGGCCGGGGGTCGGTTATCCCAGTTCAACCCCTGCAAGAAGAGCATCAGGGGCTGGGTTAGATCTCGAGCAGGATCTAGGGTGAGCATGTCAGCTTCTCCAAAGCGCTGAGGAACGACAGAACCACAAGCAAGCCTTACATTTGCTGTAAACGCTGCTCGATCTCGCGGGCGCTGGCCCCTTCGGTGATCCAAAAATTGGCGGCATCAATGCGTTCTTGCCCGCCCAACAGGAACTTGCAGTAGGTTTCCCCCATGGCGTAGCACTGGATCTCGATGCAGGCCAGCTCGCGGGAAGTCATAGCGGTGAAAAACCCGGCAAATAGCCCGGCATAGAGATGGCAAACCGGCTTGCCCACATCCCCTAGGGTGCGAGCCACCATCGAGTCAAACAAGTTGATAAACAGGAAGCCTTTTTGTTTGGATTCGGTTTCCACCTCCCACTTGCCCCAGCCCTGAGCCGTAAAAGGCCACCACCAAGTCTCCAGCAAAAACAAAAGGTTGGACTGTTTTACGCCAATCCCATACTCCCGCTCGTACCACTCGGAGAAGTGCTTGGCATCGCGGATGCCCCAATCTCTGCCAATGGTGTACATCACCGCCGCCGAAGCATCTCCCACTTCCCGTTCCAGGCCTGTTTGCAAGCCCACAATAAAGTCTTCGCTCAACAGCAGATTTTGGGTGTTGTTCCAATCGATAATCGTGCCCTGATCTCGGTTGAAGCGAAAGAAATCGCGGTAACTGTAGTGGGCATGCTTGTCGCGGCCCACAGGCAGGGTGACTGCAGGACGGGGATCCGGTCGAGATGTGGTGGCCATGGCGCTCTCCTGATAAAAAATGGATAATTCTAGATTGCAAAGCAACAGGATTTGGTGGGATTTGTAGGGATCAACTGGGCCAGACAATGCCAATGAGTCAACAAAATGAATGGCTAAGCATTCGATAAACTTGGTCAGCTATCTGAGGGATCCAACATTGTTCAATCCTTGGTTGATTGTCTATAAGTTGTCTATAAGACAATGCCCGCTGAGCCCAAGGGATCCCTGAATATCGACAATCCATCAAACTTCCCGAGTTTGGGCCAGCGTATTGCCAATGATGCGGAAGTCCTCATTTTCTAGCTGCTTAACAGTAGAGCGAGTGATGATCTTGCCCTGCTCCACCAAAACCTTCCCCGTCCGTGGGTGCAGCAGGTCTTGTTCGGCCCGCCGACCGATGAGCACTTCGATATCCCTCAGCGAGTTCACGTACATCCCCGGCGGCAGCTCCACCACCACGCCATCGGAAACCACCCGCGCCTGACAGGCCAGCCGGGAATTGCTGCGGGCGCTGGTAATGGTCTCCAGAGTCTTGGCCTCGCGGGGGGTGATGGGAGTGAGGCTTTCCATTCCCTCTTTGACGTAAACATGACAGGTGGCGCAGAGGCCGCGACCGTTACATTCCCGCGAAACCTGCAGCTCCTCCGACAAAATGGCCGACAGCAGATTGCTGTAGGTATCGACCTCTGAGACGCGAGATAAAGGCTCTAGCCGGATTTGTTTAACCATAGACGGGATCCACATTAAGGGCAGACAAAAAACCCCGGCGGGCAGGATCTACTGCATAAGCAACGCAAACCAATCACAAAAATTGATTGATCCCTTCCCCTGCAGCCCCCTTGCAGGTCTACAGCAACACCTGAGTCCCCAGTCAATCAAACCAGAGCACTTCACCAGAGCACTTCAAATGATGAGCCCTGCACCTGTGACCCTGGGAGAGGCTGCATTCTTTACTTAACTTATATTCTGGATCTGGAGCAGGTTATTCTGGATGGAAGTGTCATAATACTTAACTACGAATAAACACGGAATTTTTTTATCGGCTAGAAAGTTACAAAGTGAAATCACGTAAATTGGAGAAAATGACAATCCTTTCGTAAATATTTATCGCAGATCTCCCCCGGTCGTTCTGTCGGCAAGGTAAATCTTAAGTAGAACCTTCACGGTCTTTTATTGGCAATTTTGTTACAGAAGGATGTGCTGAAGTTTGCCGTAAAAGCGTATTGAGCCATTCGCTACTCTCTTGGCCATTTCTTTAAAATAGCCCCTCGTTTTGTCTGTTTTTGTCAGTTCTGTCGATTGGGAGCTAGGGTTATGGAATCGCGCCAGCGCCGGCAGGATCCGCAAACGTTGCAAAACCTGTTGCGGGCTGCCTACCAACAGCTTTTGGAACGCCAGCCCTACCAGCACGAGAAAACAGGAGAGCTGGAGAAAATCGAGCAGGACTTCTTGCGGGGGCGGATCGGGATTAAGCGCTTGGTTCGCCAGATTGGGGGATCCCGTCTTTATCAGCGGCTGTTTTTCAGTGCCGGCTGCAACACCCGCTGTGTAGAGCAGGGTTTCAAGCACTTTTTGGGGCGGGCCCCGGCCAGCAAAGCTGAGGTGGCCACCTACCACGATATTCTGGTGCACCAGGGCTTGCAGGCCATGGTCAATGCCTTTATCGACTCGGAGGAGTACCGCCACCATTTCGGCAACGACCATCTGCCCCACCCCCGCCAACGGCTGAGCGGCCACCCACCTTTGGCCTACTTGCTGACAAACCAAATGCACCGGCGCCATGAGCTGGGGATGCAGGGATCCCCGCTTTTGCACAGTTTGGCGGCGATGGAAGTGGGGATCCCTTAGGCAGTGGGGCCGGGGAGGAAGTCGAGGGTATAGGCTTGGCGAACCTCCAGACCCGCTGCGCCGATCCCCAGGGCCACCATCTCCTGAAAGTAGGTTTGCCAGCGCTGGTGGGTCATGGCGCCGATCCCCAGCGTGGCGGCATCTCCACTGGTGAGAAGGCCGTAGTCTTTTAGGGCTTGGTGGGCGTAGGCCAGGAGGGCCTCGCTCATGTTGGGGTTGTCTTGGCGGATGAGGCGATTGCCGGGGCGGGGATCCTCTAGGTAGCTCTGCCAGCCCTGGATGGAGGCAGCTACAAATTTTCGCACCTGCTCCGGGTGCTGTTCGGCAAAGGGGCGGGTGGTCTCCAGGGTGGTGGCGTAGGGGGAATAGCCGTAGTCGGCCAGCAGAAAAACGACGGGATCAAAGCCCCCCTCCTGGCGCACGCGGAAGGGCTCGGAGGTCACATAGCCCTGCTGGGCAGAAGACTTGTCCAGCAAGAAGGGCGTGAGGCTGAGGTTGTAGGGGCGCTTCTGCTCGTCGGTAAAGCCAAATTTGGCCCGCAAAAAAGGCCAGTAGGTGAGGTTGGCCCCCGGTGACACCCAGATGGGCTTGCCCCGCAGGTCTTCCAGGCGCTCGATGCCCACCCCTGGATGGGCCAAGAGACACTGGGGATCCTTCTGGAAAAAGGCGGCCACGGTGAGAACAGGGATCCCAGCTTGCAGAGCCGCCAGAGCGTCGGGGCTGCCGCCGAGCACAAAATCTGCCGCTCCCCCGGCTAGCAGTTGCAGCACGTTAACCGCCGTTCCCCCCATGCGGATTTCCACCTGCAGACCGTAGTCGGCGTAGATGCCGGTGGCCAGGGCTTGGTAAAAGCCGCCGTGTTCGGCCTGGGCGTACCAGTTGGTGACCAGTCGCAAGGGCCGGGATCTGGCCGAAGAGGGGCGGGAGCCCGCTCCTACTGCTAGCAGAGCAGCTCCACTGGCCAAAAAACGCCGCCGCGGCCAAGGCTCTGGAGTTACACCGGACATAGGCAGGGATCCTCAGGCAGCCACGCTTTCAGTATCTCGCAAGTAGACCAGTTTTTCCTCAGGCTGGCCACCCCTTGGAAGAGGAGCTGTTGGGAGGCGTCTTCGATTTATATTTGCAAAGCAAGCGGGATCCCCTTCTTACAAGGGGCAAGATCGACATTCCAAGGGGTAGGGCATGGGCAAGGTGTATCTAGTGGGGGCAGGGCTGGGCGGGCGGGCGGGCCTGACGCAGGGAGCACTGGAGATCCTACGGCAGGCTGAGGCTATCTGGATCGACGAGCTGGTGGATGAGCGCTTGTTGGCAGAGTTGCCGCCGCAGGCGCAGGTGTGGCGACGCTCTGGGCCAGGAAGCCTCCAGGAGGGCATCCACTGGCTCATCCAGCGCTGCCGAGAAGGCAAACAGGTGGTTCACCTCAAGTCAGGGGATCCCTTGATCTTTGGCCGCGCTCGCGAGGAGATCCAAGCCCTTAGGGAGGCGGGCTGTCCCTTTGAGATTTGGCCGGGGTTGTCGTCGGCCCTGGCTGGCCCCCTCTGGGCAGGGATCCCGTTAACGGATAAACACTTGAGCCGCGCTTTTGCCGTTCTCACCGCCCACGAGCTGGAAGCTCTGCCCTGGGGCGCTTTGGCCCAGTTGGATACTTTGGTGATTTTGATGGGATCCCGGCAGCGACAGCACATTGGCGCACGGCTGGTGGAGTCTGGGATCCCGGCAGACCGACCGGTGGCCTTGATCTGGGGGGCGGGGCAAGCAGAGCAGCAGGTGTGGGTGGGCACCTTGGCGGAGCTGCAGCAGGAGGCGGGTCAGGCAAAGTTGCCGGGCCTACTGGTGGTTGGGGAGGTGGTGCGGCTGCGGCAGGACTTTTTGCCGGGGATCCCACCCTTGCCGCCACCGGCTCCTTTGGCAGGCAAGACGGTGCTGGTTACCCGTTCTGAGGGGCAATCGCCAGCTTTTCGGGAGCTGCTGCAGGCCCAGGGGGCGCGGGTGCTGGAGATGCCCACCCTGGTGATCCAGCCGCCCACGAGCTGGGATCCCTTGGATACAGCCATTGCCAACCTGGAACAATTCGACTGGCTGCTGCTGACCTCTGCCAATGGAGTGCAGGCTTTCTTTGAGCGGCTGCAGCGGCAGGGGCGAGATAGCCGAGCACTCCACTCCCTGCAAGTGGCGGTGGTGGGATCCAAAACCGCTTCCGTGCTGGCCCAGTACGGCATTCGCCCGGATCTGATGCCCTCCGAGTTTGTGGCCGAAGCCCTGCTACCCATTTGGCCGCAGCCAGTGCAGGGGCAGCGCATCCTCTTTCCCCGCGTTGAGTCAGGAGGGCGGGAGGAGCTGGTACAGGGGTTGCGGCAGCGAGGAGCAGAGGTGGTGGAGGTGGCCGCCTATCAGTCCGCCTGTCCGGCGACAGCGGATCCCCAGGTGGTGGAGGCTCTGAAGGCCCGTCAGGTGGACATCCTCACCTTTGCCAGCTCCAAGACGGTGCAGCATTTTGCCCACTTGATCCAGCAGGCAGGGCTAGGCCCTGAGATCTGGGATCCACCCGTGCAGATTGCCGCCATTGGCCCCAAGACGGCCGCAACCTGCAAGGCTGCATTTGGTCGAGTGGACATCGCAGCCCAGGAGTATACTTTGGAAGGATTGGTGGAAGCCCTCATCCAAGCGACCAACCGTTCTACCTAGCCTTTTCAGGCCGTTCGCGGTAGCGGTGCAGAGTACCCAGGTGCTCCTCATAGTGAGCCCCCATCAGCCAAACGGAACTCTCCTGGCCCGGCATCCCAATAGATACACCCAGACACCATGTGGCAGACGGCCAAGCTCTACGAAGACATTCTTTACGAAAAAACGGATGGCATTGCCAAGATCACCATCAACCGTCCCCACAAGCGCAACGCCTTCCGCCCCAAGACCATTGCCGAGCTGATTGATGCGTTTGCCGATGTGCGAGAGGATCCCAGGATTGGAGTAGTGCTCTTAACAGGCGCCGGGCCCCATACCGATGGGAAGTATGCCTTCTGCGCCGGCGGGGATCAAAGCGTACGGGGCGAGGCCGGTTACCTGGATGAGGCCGGGATCCCTCGTCTCAATGTGCTGGATCTGCAGCGCATCATCCGCTCTTTGCCCAAGGTGGTGATTGCCCTAGTGGCAGGCTACGCCATTGGGGGTGGCCATGTTTTGCATCTCATCTGCGACCTGACCATTGCCGCCGATAATGCCATCTTTGGGCAAACCGGCCCTAGGGTGGGCAGCTTCGATGGGGGCTTTGGGGCCGCCTACCTGGCGCGAGTGGTGGGGCAAAAAAAAGCCCGCGAGATTTGGTTCCTCTGCCGCCAATACACCGCAGCCCAAGCCCTAGAGATGGGTCTGGTCAATGCCGTGGTGCCAGTGGAAGAGCTAGAAGCTGAAGGGATCCGCTGGGCGCAAGAAATTCTCCAGCACAGCCCCTTAGCCATCCGCTGCCTCAAAGCCGCCTTCAACGCCGACTGCGATGGGCAGGTGGGGCTGCAGGAGCTGGCCGGAGATGCGACGTTGCTGTTCTACATGACCGAAGAAGCTGCTGAGGGCAAACGCGCCTTTTTGGAAAAGCGCCCACCTAACTTTCGCCAGTTTCCCTGGCTGCCATAGTTTGTTTGTTTTCATTAATTCCACTTCCCCGAAGGGAAGCGACTGCCTATCTACTCTTTTTACTCCTGCTCTTAGCCTTCCCGTTTCTCTGGTTGGTGGTTACCCTAGATGCGGTTCAAGTTGCTGTTGCAAAGCTCGGATTTTCTCCTAACCTATCTCTTGTGCTGCCGACCCTAGTAATTATTGGGAGTACGATTAATATCCCCCTTTATGAGAGAGTTTCCAAAGTAGCTATGGTACCTGATTTGGATCGATTGTGGACGATGCGCTTCTTTTGGGGTATTCCCTTAAGGCGAATTGAACAGAAAACGATTGTGGCGTTGAATGTCGGGGGTGGTCTGATTCCAACCCTATTGGCCATTTATCAGTTTACCTGTGTTTCGCCAATTTTGATTGTGCTTGTCACGGCTGTGGTGACAATAGTTAGTTATTATTCTGCCCAGGTGGTGCCGGGGATTGGGATTCAAGTGAATGCCTTGATTGCTCCCCTAACGGCGGCGATGACTTCTGTGCTATTAACGGCGGGGTCTGATGTTGTGGCAGCACCGATTGCCTTTGCTGGTGGTGTATTGGGAACACTAATTGGGGCTGACCTGTTACACCTGCCCCAAATTGAGCGGATGACTCCAGGCATTCTTAGTATTGGTGGGGCTGGGGTTTTTGATGGTATTGCGCTGTGCGGTTTATTCGCCGTTTTGCTGACTTAGAAATTACTCAGAAATTCCAACAATTCACTTAATTGGTACATTCGGTTGGCTCGTAATTTATTCTGAAAAACGTTCTGAACAACACGACTTATCCCTAAAATTGATCCCCCATTAAGGTGGTTTTTCTACCCACTCGTACAGTTCTAAATCCGTTGAGGCGCAGGAGTGACAGCCCCCACACTTCCGCTGGTGTACGGGGCGCACCCGCCCTTTGCGAATTAATACATCCAGGATCGGACGGAGGGCATCGGCATCCATTTGCCAGTGTTGACATAATTTGGTCAACGAAACTTGCCGGTGCGTTTGCAGATAACGTTGTAGGTCTTGCAAGAGCATCCCTTACCTCCCGGAGGGTACCCGCCGCAAACGGGGGCTACTGACGGCACGCAATCCCCACAAAACCCCCAACTGTACCAGCATGAGTCCCAATACCCACAACAGGGAACGTGCGGGGTGTTCATTAAAAGTCATGAACTGGTAATAAAAGGTGGCAACCCAATAGGCCAGCCCGGTTGTCCAACAAGCGATAAACACCGTCCAGCCTAGATTGGTTTCCCGATAAACCGCCGCCGTTGCCGACACACAGGGGAAATACAGCAGGACAAACAGCAAAAACGCAATCGCCGCCGTGGTACTGCCAAAACGGAGAGCCATTTGACCAAAGGTAGTCGTCTGCACCCCCAATTCCTCCGCCACTGCCTCCTCATCCCCACTCCTGCTGACTACCCCCATCCCCAGCGGGTCCAGCAACTGCTCCCCTAGGGCGGCAAAATTTTGGGGAATGCTGGCAACTGCTTCCTGGAGACCACCCCACAGGTCAAATGCCGCCGGTGGTTCCCCACTATCTGCCGCTTCCGCCTGCGCCAACTGCCCATAGAGGGAATTCATCGTCCCCACCATCACCTCCTTGGCAAACGTCCCGGTAAATATCCCCACCGT
This sequence comes from Thermostichus sp. MS-CIW-34, assembly GCF_054060435.1. Lineage (NCBI taxonomy): Bacteria > Bacillati > Cyanobacteriota > Cyanophyceae > Thermostichales > Thermostichaceae > Thermostichus > Thermostichus sp. MS-CIW-34. Next base: position 62,379 of record NZ_JBSSDE010000006.1, read on the forward strand.
TGCCGGCCAATTCTCCGGTTGCACGCCCATCGGTGCAAATACCGGCGTAATCTGCCGCCCAACCGCACTGAGCAGGGAATCGGTACTGTCCTGTTTCCCAAAGGAACCATCCGTTCCCACCGAATTTAAAAAGCCCAAAATCACCACCATCACGATAATCATCCGCCCCGCTTTGGTAATAAACGCTTGCAACCGTCCCCAGGCGTGGATGGCTACCCCCTTGAGCGTGGGCAAATGGTAGGGCGGCAATTCCATAATGAAGGGAGCCGCTATCCCCTGTAGCAGGGTGCTTTTCATCACCAAACCCGTAAACACCGCCGCCCCAATACCAATCAGGTAAAGCAGAAACACCACATTTTGGGCATTTTTCGGAAAAAACGCCGCCCCAAACAGGGCATACACGGACAGCCGCGCCCCGCAGGACATAAACGGGTTCATCAGAATCGTCATCAACCGATCCCGCCGATTTTCCAGGGTACGGGTCGCCATAATGGCGGGGATATTGCACCCAAACCCCACCAGCATCGGCACAAAGGACTTCCCCGGCAAGCCAATCCACCGCATCAGCCGGTCCATCACAAACGCCGCCCGCGCCAAATACCCGGAATCCTCCAACACCGATAAAAAGACAAACAATAAGCCAATTTGGGGAATGAAGGTCGCCGTCGTTTGAATGCCACCCCCCACCCCGTCCGCCAACAGCCCAATCAACCAGCCGGGTGCATGGAGTTGGGTCAACAGATGCGCCGTGCCCTTCACCGCAATCGTGCCCACCCCTATATCAAAAAAATCCACAAAGGCTCCCCCCACATTCATCGCCACGAAGAACATGAGGTACATCACCCCGAGGAAGATGGGAATCCCCAGCCACCGGTGCAACACCCAGCGGTCAATCCGATCCGAAAGCGTTTGGCTAACCTGCCCAGCGAAAGTGACCGTCGCCCCCATCACCTCCCGAATCCAGGTGTAACGGACATCGGCAACCAAGAGGTCAATGTCTTCCCCCAAGGTTTGAAAAATCTCCTGCCGATGGGTTTCTAACACCGGTGCAACGTTCGCCCCATCCACCGCTTGCAACCCGTACAGCACCGCCCAAGGGGAACCCAGACCTGCTGTATAGGAAAGTTCGGTAAAGGCTTGCTCGATCACCGGGGGATAAACAGGGCGCACCCCCGCCCCCTGCGGCTGGGTCAATGCCTGCCGGATGACTGCCTTAAGTTCTGCCACCCCCCGCCCCCGATGGGCACACAAAGGCACGACCGGACAGCCCAACCGCTGTTGCAAACCAGCCACGTCAATCCGTATCCCCCGCCCTTCCGCTTGATCCATCATGTTCAGGGCAATTACCAGCGGCACCCCCATTTCCAAAAGCTGGGTCGTCAGGTAAAGATTCCGCTCCAGATTGCTGGCATCCAGGATATTCACCACCAGGTTGGCTTCACCGCTGAGCAGGTAATCCCGTGCCACCTGTTCATCCAGCCCCGTGCCCCCCGCTGCCACATCCAGGGAATAAATCCCCGGCAAATCCACCACCGTCACCGTTTGCCCCTGATCCCGGTAGGTGCCCTCCTTGCGTTCCACCGTCACCCCGGGCCAATTCCCCACCCGTTGGCGCGCCCCCGTCAAGGCATTGAATAGGGTCGTTTTCCCACAGTTGGGATTTCCCAGTAAGGCAATCGTCCGCTTGCTCATTGCCCATCGCTCCCTAAATTTGCTTCTCCCTCCACCGGCACTACCTGTAATGCCGCCGCTTCCCCTTTGCGCAGACTCAGGGCAAACCCCCGCACCTCAATTTCCGTCGGGTCTCCCAAGGGCGCATGGCGTTTCACCTGCAGGATCGTCCCCGGCGTTAAGCCCATCCCCAGCAATTTCCGCTTGTAATCCCCCGCTCCCGGCGCATAGCCCACCACCCGCACCCGACTGCCAATAGTCGCCTCCCCCAAGGTCATCCTGGGCATTGCCGCCTCCCATCGCTCGACACCAATCCGTTCCGCCATACCCGCCCCCAACCCCCACCGCTGACCTTGACATTCCACCAGCACCGACCCGGAATCCAGATGGCTCAGCACCGTCAGCACCGCCCCCTGGGTAATGCCCATGCCCACCAACCGGGGATTGGCATCATCACAATCCACCCGCACCACCCGCACCCGTTCCCCTGCCCGCATTTGAGATAGGGGCATTATTTGCAAATTACCTTCACTAGCAATTCCCGGCTTAGCCCGGCTCACTGCCGCCTCGTTGACATAGGTAAAACCCAGTTTTTGACCGTTATTTCCCGGCTGACTCCCTGAATGTGGCACCAGAACCTCCTTGATTATTAGTGGCGTTTGTAATAACTTTAGACCTGAACATAATAAATATCATTCTCAATTCAATTCAATTAACACAAAGGCAACCCGACGGCGCCCCTGCCTTAAGCAAGTTTTAATGCTCAGGACGCCAAATTGTTATCAAATATTACGGATGGGATGGATTATAACTGGGAGGATTCTTGGGAGCGATTGTTTTGCAATGTACTGCCAATACCCTGCAAAATCCCCCGCCCAATCAAGCCCAAGCCCCGCCCAATGATCCGGGTGAGCAGGTAGGCACTGGTACGGCCAATGTAATTTGCCACCGCCCGCAGTATGGGTGCCACCGCATCTTGAAACTCCAACCAGAGGGTGACCAGCCAGGGAATGCCCCGGAGTTGGGCCAGTTCCGCCGTGCGCCCCGCATACACCGGGTACAGGACAATCGCCTGGTCTTGGATACGCAAAAGTTGATAACAACTCTCAAAAATCGCCCGGGGTTCGTCCCAGTAGCGTTGCCAGCGGTAGCGTTGGGAAAGTTGGTTGCGGAGCCGTTCGGTTTCCCGGGTAGAGAGCAGGTTGCGGCGATAAAACCGTTGCTTCACCGATTCATGGTGGGGAAAGCAGTTGAGCAGGGGTTGCACCACCCCGTTGGCGACCTGGATCACCAGATTTTCCAGGAGGATGGCGGCGTGGTCGCTGGCGATTTGGCTGTTGGCCGCATACAAGACCCCATCAATGCCCAGGGGCGTTTGAAAGAGATGAAAGCTAAAAAGGTCCTTGACCAGGGGAATTTTGTCTAAAATCAGGGCGCGCACCGTGTCCCGTTGTGCTAGGAGGATGTCAATCACATCCTGCCCGTCAATGGTGTAATAACGTCCGACAAAATCCGTCAGGGCTTCCTGCCACAGCCGTTCCACCAACTCGGGGCAACGGGGGGTCAGTGCCTCGGGGGTGATGCGGGCTTCGAGCAATTCCGCCAGCAGGGCTTCCCACCGATTGAGAATGGTATTCCACAGTTCCCGTTGTTTTTCAAACCGGAGCAGGTCGGTTTCCAATAATAGATTGCTGGTGTTGGTCAGGGGTTGGTTGAATTTTTGCCGCACCTGGCTCAATCGTTCCCCACTGGGGAGGGCAGGGGGGGGAGTCGCCACGGCGGGGGGGCCAACACGGCTCCCGGTCGCCACAGCCAGGTGATCAACCGGCGGGCGGCGTGCAATTCCCGGATGCGCCCCCGGGTGATCTGGGTTGCCAGCCAGGGACGGGGACGTTGGGCCCATTGCTGGCATTGCGCCAGGGCCGTCTCAATTTGCGCCAAACCCTGGGTATACAACTCGGAACGCCAGCGGGGGGTGAGGATGGCCGGTTGCAACCAGGGGGAATAGCCCCCCAAAATGGCCTGCATCCATTGCCAGAGGGTCGCCGCCGGGGTGTACCGTTCCACATACGCCGCTAGCCCCAGTTGTTGAAATTGTAAAAGCTGATCCCGGCTCACCGGGGGGCCCAGGGCGAGGATGGGCAGGTGGGGGTAACGGCGGCGCAGGGATTGGCACAGGGGAATGTCCACCGGTTTCAAATCCACCACCAGCAAATTCACCAGGGGTTGGGTCTGTTGCAACCGTTCGCTCAAGAGATTTTGCAAATCCCCCGGTTGGTCGCTGGCCAAAGTTTGGATCCGCTGCATTAATTCTCTGGAATCTAAGGAATTATTTTCGTTAACCAGTTGTCCCAATAAAGAAGTCCAGACAGGAACTGTTCTCTGTCTTACTTTACCCTCTTGAGCATTGGACTGGTTAACATATCCTATGGCCGAGAGTAAGCCAAAAACTCTCAGGTGCTGGGAAAGTCGGAGCACTGCGTTGAGATCTTCCTGAGAAAGAGACTGTTTCCCCTGAGATTTTATGTACTGTTGGATGTGTTTATAGGCTAGCAGGCTGATATGCTCCGGGCGCACGCCTGTTGGTTGTCGCTCAGACGACGTAGGAACAGGGGATCTGTCTATTGGCGGGTTGGAAGATATAGCTTTGCTCTCCAATTTGGGATTTGGAGGAGCGGGCTTAGGAGAGCTCTTGGCGTACTTGTTTTTCGACATCCTTAAACTCCTGCGGTGTTTTCAGATTTGGCTTGTAGAGCGGGCGGAGAAGCATTGGAGACCCATCCTTGAACCCAGCCTCGTCCAACGTTGGCTTGTCCTCCTACTTGGAACAAACCTTGAAGAATGTTGATCAAAATCTCATGTTCTTGGGTGAGATCTTGCTGATAGGGCAGGGGGCTATATCCCCAAGTAAAATAAAGAATCGTGTCACGAGGGATGCACACATCTGTCCAAAACACTTCTGCCGAGCCTACTTGGTTAGCTCCTTCAGGATCTTCCTGAATCTTGTTACGGATCTGCGTCCAAAGGGAGTGCTCCATCAAGATCTGGAAATCGCTGTCGGGAAGAATGATCCGATTGTGTTTCCAGGTTTTTTGGGTATCCCCCTGTAAAACAGTAGGCCACTCCCCAACCAGTGAGAAGGTTTGCCCTTCAGGGAGTTTCTCAACATGCACTTCTGCGTCTGCCACAACATAAACGCCAGGTTTTGTTCCTACAGGGGTTCTGGGGAGAACTGGAAGAGGCTGACGGCACAGCAAGGCGTGATCTCGCAGTAGGGAATGACAGCTCACCCAACAGAAAACGGAATCGGATCCCTCTAGAGACATGGTGCGCATCGGCACCCACAGTAAACGGGCATCTCCAAACCAGACTTGGTGAACCCCCATCTGGCCGTCTTTTTGGAGTTCCCGTCCAAAGAGGGTATCAGCGATTTCTGGATCTTGGAGTGTCACCTCGTTCCGCAGGCTTCCTCGTAAAGAGGATCCTGGGATGTAGGGAAAGTTGGTGTGAGATTCACGGGCAATTTCCAGGATATTGCCTAAGTCGCCTTCTCCACCGCAATGGATGGGGGCAAGGCTGTAAAGATAGCCAACGCGAAAGTCAGGTTGAATCATTTTACAATTCCCCACAAAAGTGTTCCGTAATTCAACGATGCAAAAGTCTGCAACTGGGCGCATGGGTTACCCACAAGCTGCCTTGGCAGTGGTGGATCCTCCTTGAAGTGATACACTGTGCCGGCGGGGATGAAAGCCCGTTGAGGTAGCAGCGCAAAGTCTAATCGCTCACTGCCCTGTCGCCGAACCGCAGAAATTCCACCCCATAGCAAGGCCCGATCCGTGGCGCATCCCGCCAGATAAGGCTGCCACTGGGAGGGATAGGCCTGATAGATGCGGGGATCCGCTTCAGGCTGCGCTAGGCCCGGAGTGAGGAGATAAGCCACCCGACCCGTCCCCTGCCGAAACCGCTCCCAATCGATGCCGGGATCCCAATCTTCCAGAGGCGTGACCAGGGCGCGATGTCCCTCTCCGCCCAAGCGAACGGTGGTGGCCGGGATCCGAGCACTGATGGCTGCCGCCAATCGCCACCCCCACCGCAGCCGGGTTGCCACCTCGGTAAAGTAGCCCGCCTCCTCTTTCACTTGGCGAGTGTCAGATTTGATGTCGATGTGAGGTAGTACCTGGGTATCCCAGGGATCCTCATGAAAGTCGTCGGCCTGGGGCAAGGATCCCTGTAGATAGGCACTCAGCGCCGAGGCCCGCATCCAGGGATAGGGACGACCTTTGATGTACTCCCCTTTTTTGAGAGGCGGAGGCACCAGGGGCGGGAGTTTTTGATCATCCCAGCCGATAGATTTTCAAGGATCCCCCTCGACCGGCTGCAGACGAGAGTACTTGTCTCCCCGGATTTTCTCCTCGAAGTTATCTTCTCGGATAGCGTCTGGATCAGCATGGGGATCCGATTGACCCGTAGCCAGGAGATCCTTGGGAGCGAGTAGCCAGAGCGTATCTTGCTCATCCAGGAGAAATGGCCCTAGGAACTTGAGATTTCGAGCCTTGTCTGAGGTGTAGGGCAGGGCGGAGCGTAGCGCTTGAAAGATCGTGGTGGGCATAGGGGGAAATAATCCTTTCGCCCAGGATCCCTCGCCAGGAGAAAAAGGTTTGCTCTCGCGAAAGAGCAGCACATCCATAGGCTCTAGGGCGTACCAGTACAGTTGAGTTTCAGACATAAGAATTACCTGCCTTGTGGAAATAAATCTTCGACACAGAAGGTGACCTCAGAGAAAGCCAAAGGAGAGAGGCAATCACGCTCTTTAACCACTTGCACTTCTTGATAAAAACCTTCCGCAAGGTGTGATAAAGAGCGCTCTCCTTGGCCTTGACATCAACAACCCAGTCATCCCAGATCCCGGCTTTAATAACTCCACCCGGTCGGCATCGGTCAACACACCGTTTTCGATCATGTGATGGTAATCTTCAACTCTCCAGGGGTGAATATTTCGTAACTTGGCTTTGTCTTGTAACCGCATCTCGATCCTCTTACTTTGCCTCAATTTCCTGAGGTTTTTTGATCCAATCATCTCGTTGTTTTTTCTTGTCTATCCAAAAGGCTGAGAATCTCAAGAGATTACCCAAATCTCTAGGAGTGGTGCCCAGAGCCTCTGACTTGCCTTGAAACTCGAATGCCCAGCTTTCCCAGGCATTGATCCAGTTCACCAAAAGCTCCCGAACAGGTTCCAGCTTCTCAGCTCGGTCTAGTCGCGCCAAAATCGTGGTGGTGGCCAGCTTAAACAGCTTGTTATTTGCAGAGATCACACAGCGCAGCGGCAGTTCTTCGGCCAAACGATATAGCACTGGCCCCAGATCCAGTTCCGGCCCTTGCTTTAACCAGTCCCACCATTGCTCCAGCAGTTTCCCTTTCATGAGAGCTTCCAGGGTATTCCCGGATTGGTAAATGACCCGGAAGCAAAGACCATCCTTGCCAGGGATCTTCTTGGCTCGATGCTTCTCAGCTTCCCAGAGATTTTCCAGGACGGTGGGCAGAGGGATCCCTTTGTTGGCGATCACCACGCCGATGCTCATGGTGGCTCCTTCGCCCATGGTGAAAAGGGGACGATTGGGCAGGCCGGAGAGATCTTTACCCGGCTGGGGATGCCAAAATCCTCCTTCAAATCTGAACTCGTCTTTGGGATCCCGTTTCCCACACCAATTCCCACACCAAGCTGCGCGCAGGAAGAGGAGATATTCGGGCAGATCTTCTAAGGGCAAGAGAGCCATGACATCGTCTCCGCCACTGTAGACCACCCGACCACAGAAGCGTTTCTCCGTCAGGTAAGGAACCAGCCGATTGGAGAAATCCAACAAGGCCCGATTAAGCCCCACGTGGGTGGCTGGCCCCATGCGCTTTTTGACATTCTTCAAAAGCTGCTGCCACTCCAAGCCATTTTTCTTCAATTGATCGGCAACTCCTTCGGCCAGGTAGGTTTCGTAGGGGTGCAGCCTGGAGCCGCTGACATACTTGCCCATGTTGTCTCCATCCGCCAGTACAATCACCCACCAGTCGGAGGGACTGCCCCCGGTTAGACCCACCTGTCGATGGGCTTGATCCACGGCTTCTCGCAATAGGGCAATATCTTCAGGATCCTGGAGCCCCAGATCGTCCACCAGCCATCTGCTGGAAAACATCACTCCGTTGTAGGGTGCTTCTCCCCTCGTCCGCTGGGAGAGGGGTTGGGGATCAGGAATCATTTGCTCATCCGTCTTCGGCACCTGAAAAGGGCGGCGCGTCAGGGATCCAAATCGATCCCGATATTCCGGCAGAACTTGTCGGATCTGCTTCTCCAACACGTGCCAATACTGTTTCACCTTTTCGGGAGCATCATGGGCAAAGCGGGCTGCTGCAATGGAGCTGAGGTTGGGAAACCGGATCAGGTTTTCCAGATCGTCCTCTTCTTCGGCTACTCCCAGAGAGTTGGCAATGCCCCCATACTTCCAGGCCATGCGTTTGGTCAGTTCCACCGCGTTCAACATCTCCGAGCCGTTGAAAAGCCCCGGATAAACTTCGGCCATCAGTTTCCAGAACATGCGCAGGGATCCCGCCGGCAACCCTGCCCCTTCACGGAATCGATCCCGATAGAGCAAATTGGGGTGAACCGCGCTGTACATGCCTGAGAGGGTAGACCGCTCCCCAGGGGCCACCGGGATCTGCCAGGTGCGGGTATTTTTAATAGCCTGAATCGACTGACCCAAACGCGCTTGCAAGCTGCCCCACCAGGTGCCCACATTCAAATTCCCATAGGCTTTTTCTTCAGGGTTGGTCGGCAATTCAACTCGGCTTTGGGCTAGAGTTTGCTGGGATTCTTTCCAGGACTTGTAGTCGGGATCTTTAGTTTTGGCTTGCAAAGGCTTGTCGGGATCCCCCAGCGGAACCAGAGTCCAATAGCTTTCCCAAGTATGATCAAGTCTTGGTACTGATGCTGCTCCAGTCGGCATTCAAAGACGCTGTACTGAACCCGCCGGCCATAGCCTTCAAGCAAGTCAGAGACTTTCTTGCGTCGTTTGTTGTCGGGGATGTCGTAGGTGATGACGTAGAGCTGCATGTGGGATCCCCTCAGTGGATGAGGAACGGCAAGTAAACAGGGATCTGATCATTTACAAACTGCTTGTAGGTCTGCACCTGCCGGTTGATGACGGCCCAGCACAGTACCCCATGTGGGAAAGATAGGCGATGGGGATGTTGCGCTCTAGGCAACTCTGGATCAGTTGGGTTGTGACTTGGGCATGGCCAAAGATCAAAATCTGATCCAAGTGGGGCAATTGAGCCTGTTGAAGAACAGCTCCAGCCCGTTTGACAACCAGGCGTTCCTGGTCGAGGCTGAGGTAGCAATCCTGTTGGGACACATAGAGTGTTCTACCCATGAGGCCACTCCCAGAAGCCTAAAATTGAAGCTGAGGTGGGAACAAAACGGGGTCTTCTTCAAGTTAAAAGTCAGGCCCAAAAATGCTGTAAGGGAAGATGCGAATGGCGAAAAAGCAGAGCAGGGTTTCTGGTGTGGGATCCGTTCGTGACGGTGCGCTCCTGATGAAAGATCTGCAAACCCTGAGACACTACGGCATCTTTGGGGATCTGGTGTATCGTTGGGGCTACTATCTCGGCTCTAGCACCATGACCGAAGTGGAGTTCAACGCCGCCCTCAGCGAGGGGATCCCAAAGCCCAAGAGGTCTTTCAGGCCCAAAAGCCGCGGTTCGGTTGACGCAGACGAGCATGACTCTAGTCAATAATAAGCTCAACTATACTGAAAATAATGTATAATATGTTCAGTACGGATTACTACCAGTTGATCTTTCTGTTTACTTTCGAGTCTGCCAACATGGTAGCCAAAGCAAAGCAGAAAATTGGTAGTAAGACGACACGGAAACTGCGCTTTGGGTATTCTACTCAAAGCTTTGCGGGATACCGCCATTCTGTTTGGACTCCGTCCCGCTAACGCGAATGGAAACAAACAGAATGCTATCGCTGCATAGTTGAACAGTGATGTTCAGCAATGTTCAGCGTAAATGTATCAGACAGAGCAAATCAGGGCACTGAAGGTCTCACTCTGGCAAACGAGCAAAGCTGACCCCTCGGTAGTAGTAGGCCAAAATTTGGCGGTAAGTCCAGCCTCGGCGGGCCAATTCTTGGGCGCCCCACTGGCTCATGCCAATGCCATGCCCAAACTTGGGATAGGGGCTGACATCCGGTAAGCTCATCAAATAAGGGATCCCACTCACCCCGACGGTTTGGCCGCCGCTGCTGGCGCTGTACATGGCATTGACAAACTGACCCCCATACACCATGACCACACCACGGGTGGCTTGTGTTGCTTCCAGGGCGGCTGCCGACCGCTGGGAAAGCCCTCGATACACCTGGGAGCGAGTATCGCTAAACACATCAAACCAACCGCGGGAATTGCGATGGTAGAGAACGTAGCTGCGGGCTGCCACCGCTTGCGCCTTCAGGGCTTCTGGGAAGAACCGGGATCCCATTTCTGCATCCACCACACTGGCCACATAGTCTTCTAGATCCACGTAGTTGATGGCCATCACCATGTTGTAGCCAGTCAAGAGCACCTTGCCGGAGTACCAGCGGCCATTCACTGCCACCAGGCCACCCTCCTGAGGTTCGATGAACAGCACCGGGTCAACCACCCCATGCAGACGCACCCCTTGAGGGCTGGGCTGAGCCAAAAACCCTTGCATAGGGGGCAGATCTGCCAGCACCTCTCCCCGACCGTTGATCAGTTGGGCAGGGAGAGAAACGCCTACCACCAGAGGGGCAGTGGTATCGGCCAATTGCACTCGCACTGTCACCCCCCAGACAGACTCCACCCATCCCCAGAAGGCACTGACCACCAGGGATCCCAGCAGGGCCAGCCAATGCCGCGCTTCCATAATCCGTATCCAGAGTTGCCTTTTGTACACCAACTCCAACTTAGGATAGGGCGAGTTTCCAGAAATGGGCCGGTTTGTCTGTAGAAACTGCAGAGGGCTTGAGTCTCAATTCAGGTGTGGATCAGGTGTGGAGCAGGGGGGATCTGATAGAGATATGAGACTATCTATGAACGGGATCCCGTTTCCAGCGGAGCGGGCCGATCCGGCGGCTCCAGAGGGTCGGGTTCTTGCGACCCAAGCCGATTGCGGCCGCCCTCTAGATGGACCGAAGAGCTAGCCGGCCCCAGGCCCAAGGCAAAGCGCAGCGAGTCCCCCGGTCGCCCATTGGAGAAGAAGAGAAAAGAACCCAAGGAAGCCAAGGAAAGAAGAGCCGCATAGCCAAACATGGCTCGATAGCCGGATCCCGCTGCTAAGGTGCCCAAAAGGGGCCCCGCCAGGCCAATGCCCAAATCAAACCCGCACATCACCAAGCTAAACAGGCGACCCCGCTCCGCCGGCTCCGAGCGATCGGCCACGAGGGCAGAGATGAGAGGGATCAAAGTCCCAAAACCGCAACCCACCACGATCCCAGCAGCCAGAAAAGCGCCGGTGCTGTTGGCAACAATCAGGATCCCCATTGCCAAGGCATAGGTGGCCAAGCTGAGGGAGATAAATGGCCCCCGCCCATAGCGATCGGAAGCGCGACCGGTGAGCAGGCGCACTCCAAAGCTGGCAAAGGCCACTGCCGTATAAAAAAGACCTGGATTCAGGGGAGCTCCGGCTTCTTGGATTAACAAGGCCACAAAGGTGGTCTGGGTGCCGAAGGCCAACCCCACCAAAAACATCACCCAAGCGAGGGAGCGCACCTTCGGGCTGCCCAGAAAGCTCCAGAAGGCTCCGTCCATCGGCAGGGATCCCCAATGCTCACGCCGCTGTTCTCGAACCAGTTGGGTACAAAGAAAGCCCACCAACCCCAGCAGAGCAGAGAAGAGAAACGAAGGGCCATAGCCGGCAAACTCCTGCAAAAAGCCGCCCAAAGCAGGGCCAATGGCTGCGCCGATCGGATTGACCAAACTCATGTAGCCCAGGATCTCACCCCGTTTTTCTTCTGGGGCAAAATCCACCACCAAAGTCACATAGGCCGTGGCAAAAGCGGCGATGCTAACCCCATGAAAGGCTCGCACCAGCGCTACCCATGGGATCCAATCGGAGAGCCAGTATCCTATGGGGGCCATCCCCACCACCCCCATGCCGATAAGCAGCACGATCTGCCGGCTGTGGCCATCCGCCAGGCGACCCAACGCAGGGCGAAAGGCCAGCAACCCAATCGAAAAGGCCCCCATTACCCAGCCCACTTGCTGGCTGGTGCCACCGGCATCTCTGACGTAGAGAGGCAACGTGGGCAGCAGCGAGGATAAACTGGCCCAAAAGAGCAGCCCAGCCACAAACAAAATGCCCAAGTTGCGCCGCTGTGCCGGCTGCAGCTGCCCGAATACCCTCACGCCAACTCCTTATGCAAAATGGAACTCAAAGCGTTCTCCCAGAACCGCGCCCTAGGATAAGCCCACCTTCGCCGGATCCCTCAGCCCGAAATATTTAGGTGCTAACCTTTCTGATTGTAACCGTATGGTCTGGGGCTGGGAACCGGCCCTGCTCGCCTTTGCAGGCGCCTCCAGTCTGGGATAACAGCTAACCTCAAGTTACCTAGAGATGCGCTTTTTGGACTCCGACCCATGCCTGAACGATCGGATCCCCTCACTCGCAGCTTGATTGCCCTGATCCGGGGTTACCAGGTGGGTATTTCTCCTTGGCTGCCGCCTGCTTGTCGCTACTACCCCACCTGCTCCCAGTACACCTTGGAAGCGGTGCGGCGCTACGGTGCCCTACGAGGGGGTTGGCTGGGGATCCGTCGCCTCTGTCGCTGTCATCCCTGGCACCCAGGGGGCTACGATCCAGTTCCCGATTTGCCGGGATCCGCGCCGACCCAGAAACCATTCCGCTAGCCGGACTCAGGAGACATTTAGGTCGATTGTGGGTAGCAGGCCACAACCTCGATTTCTACTCGGGCATTGAGGGGCAGGCGGGCCACCTGTACGCAAGAGCGGGCCGGAGCCGGATCGGTGGCAAAAAACTCTCGATAAACCTCGTTCATGGCCGCAAAGTCCTCCATATCGGCCAGGAAAACCGTTGTCTTCACCACATTGGCGAGAGTGGTGCCCCCCGCTTCCAGCACTGCCTGCACGTTCAGCAACGCCTGCCGAGTTTGAGAAACAATGTCCTCCCCCACCAGTTTGCCGGTTTTGGGATCCAGGCCCACCTGTCCGGCGGTGAACAGAAACGGCCCCAGAGCAGTAACGCCCTGGCTGTAAGGGCCGACAGGAGCGGGGGCAGCCTCAGTTTGCACAGCACAATGGCCTGGCCCGATTTGGCCCTGCTGGTGGCCGATCTCTGGCTTGGCCGGCTTCGTCTGCTCCATAGAGGTTTGCCCAACTCTGTCGCTACGCTACCACAGGTGGATTGCCGAAGAGCGGGGCTGAGAATGCCAAGATGAATTTCAAGATGAATTTGTTGATAGGGAGAGGGATCCATGCCTTTGATCAAGCTGCAAACGTCTGTGCAACCAGAAATCGCCGCAGTAGAGGAACTGCTTAAGGTGCTGTCTGCTGCTCTATCGGAACAGTTGGGCAAGTCGGAAGCCTACGTGATGACCGCCTTTGAGGGTGGGATCCCGATGACCTTTGCTGGCAGTGGGGATCCCTGTTGTTACCTAGAAATCAAGAGTATCGGGCAATTTTCCGCCCAACAAACCCGGGCCATGAGCGAGTTTTTTTGTGGCACCATCGAGGCCCGATTGGGGATCCCCAAGAAGAGGATTTACATTGAGTTCAGCGATGCCAAAGGCTATCTTTGGGGATGGAACGGCACGACTTTCGGGTAAAGATACTTCCCCCACTCCAAGAGCTGTCTACTCTGGCTTGCCCTAGCTCGCCTCACAAGAACTTTGTAGGAGTTTAGCCAATGGAAGAGCTACCTCAACTCAACACAAATCCCCAAAAGCAGCGGATTTTGCTTAAGCTTGCTACCGGCTTGGGCTTGGCCATTTTTATCTTTTGGGCAGCCCATCGATTGGGATTTTTTGGAGTTATTCAAGACTGGCTCGCCGAAGCTCTGGCTTGGATTGAAAGCTTGGGGTTGCTGGGGCCAATCCTCTTCATTGCCATTTACATTGTAGCGACGGTGCTGCTTCTACCAGCCTCGGTGCTGACCTTGGGGGCAGGGGCCGTGTTCGGGTTGCTGGCCGGAACTGTGTACGTGCTGATCGGGGCAACCATTGGAGCCAACTTGGCTTTTTTAATCGGGCGCTACTTGGCGCGGGAACAGGTGGTGAAATGGATTGAGGGAAACGCCAAGTTTGCGGCCATCGATCGAGCGTTGGGACGTGAGGGATGGAAAATAGTCGGCCTGATTCGGCTGTCGCCTGCGTTTCCCTTCAATGTGCTCAACTACGCCCTGGGGCTGACCCGAATTTCTTTTCTGGATAACTTGTTGGGCACTGCCGGGATCGTGCCGGGCACTTTTATGTATGTGTACATCGGCTCGTTGGCGGGATCCCTGGCCAACATGGAAGGCAGGGAGTTGGATCCTCAGGCTCAAACCGCCCAATGGGTCGTTCGCCTCGTGGGGCTCATCGCCACCGTAGCTGCTACCCTCTACGTCACTCGCATTGCCCGCAAAGCCCTACAAGAAGCGGTGGAGCCTGCCTAGGGAATTGCATTTTAAACAAGAATGAAATCTGTTGCATTGCTTCCCAACTCCTCTCTCTCTGGGAGAAGGACTGGAGGTGGTCGCAGAAGCGGCGCGGAGCGTTTGGGCAGCAGTAGGAGTGTCTCAATCCAGTTTGAAATGACTATAAGTTGGCTCGGCGAGCTAGTGTGTAGAAAGCACCGGGTTGAGAACACTCACCGTTGGGCAGAGGCTTAGCCAACAACTTGGCAGAGGGTTTCCTGCCTGATACATTTACGCTGAACACTGCTGAACATCACTGTTCAACTATGCAGCGATAGCATTCTGTTTGTTTCCAAACAGAATGGCGGTATCCCGCAAAGCTTTGAGTAGAATACCCAAAGCGCAGTTTCCGTGTCGTCTTACTACCAATTTTCTGCTTTGCTTTGGCTACCATGTTGGCAGACTCGAAAGTAAACAGAAAGATCAACTGGTAGTAATCCGTACTGAACATATTATACATTATTTTCAGTATAGTTGAGCTTATTATTGACTAGAGTCATGCTCTCTCGGTCTTGTTCGGCCAGCTCCTGGATGGCCTGTTGGTACACCTGGGCAGGTGTGGATCCCTGGTTGACTTGCTTCAGCCAGCGTTGGGCCTCATTGCCCTGGTGGAGCAGAGTTTGCAAGGGAGCTAGAAAACAGCCTAAGCCCTGAGGTTGGCCAATGCGCCAAGCTTCGGTCAGCAGCTCTTCGATCCACTCTTGGGCCGCCCGTTCCCGGCCTGTCCGCCAATCGACCAAATGAGATTGCAGCGATTCTCGGGCAGCAGCCTGCTCGTTGGCCTCGCAAAGGCTCTCCAGCTCTGTCGGGGTAAAGGGCCCCCGCAAGGGATCCAGCGCTTCCGGCTGGGCCAGCAACTGCCAGAGACGGGCTTCCACCAAGGCGGTAATGGCCAGAACCATCACCGGATCCCCCACCAGATCGCAAATGCGCAGCTCCACCCGGTTGAGATGGTAGGGCCGCTCCGGGCCGTTGGGTCGCACCGAGGCCCACAGGTGGCGCACATTCTGCATGGTGCCCAAGGCTAGCTGCTCCTGGATCCAGGCAATGTAGTGGGCGTGATCCCGGAAGAAGGGCACCTGAGCCGGCGTTTTGGGGAACACCTGCCAACGGCTGGAGTGGGATCCCGTCACCCGTCCGTCCAGAAAAGGAGAGGAAGCGCTCAGAGCTAGGTAGAGAGATGCTTCCGCTCGCAGCAGGCGACAGGCCCGGAAGATGGCCTCGGTACCTGGCAGGCCAACATTGATGTGAATGCTAGCAGTTACCACCCGCGTGCCATAGGTGCGCTCGATGTAGTCGTGGTAGGGGTTGCCGGGATCCGACCGCTCGAAGTGGTCGCTGCCGCCCAAAGCTAGCGTGCTCCCTGGCAGAAGGGTGTAAGGGCCAAGACGGCGCAAAAATTGCCGCAACTGTAGGCGAGGCCGCAACAAGGCACAGAGCAGGTCTTCGTAGCGGCGAAGGGGAGGGGTGATATACTCCACGTTGCGCCGATCCGGCTCCCGCACAAACCCTGGCAAAGCCTGGCAAATGCGATCCGACAAGCCCACCACTTCCCCGGCGGCGGTGCCGGTGTACATTTCCACCTCAAAGCCCTTGGTCAACAGCACAGGCCAGCCTCCAGCCGCAGCCTCACCAGTCTAACCTTTCCTTTCTCCCCTCATTGTCCTAGGTTTTGGCAGGGAATTGGCCGGTGGTGGGGAAGTTTCTCGACCTGTTCTAGAGCCGTTTTATAATATTTACACTCTCACTCTTAGAGGGTGTCAATTGAACCAAGCGGTATCTCAAAAGTCCTAGACTTTGGCAAGGAATCCACAGGGCCTTAGGGTGGAGATCAAAAAGGAACTACGACCTCTGGCAGGTGAACCTTGCCGATGATTACCAAGATGATTACCAAGAAGAAATCGAAGTGACATCTCCGTCTTTAAAGATTCAGCGATGAGCTTTCCTCTCAGTCATCTGTTGCAGCGAGGTCGGCAGCATCTTGCCCCTTTTTTAGGGCAAATCTTGTTGCCCAGCTTGGCCTTGACGGTGCTGCAGATCTTCATGATCCCGTTCTGGAGTGAGGAGAGCGACTATGCTTCTGCCTTCACAGCCCTGAGTCAGCGGGATAGCTATTGGTATCTCAGCATTGTGCGGCGGGGGTACCAGTTTGTGGGTTTCGACAAGATTGCCTATGAGCAGAGCAACGTAGCTTTTTTCCCCGGCTATCCCCTGGCAGTGGCCGCAATCAGTCACCTTGTGGGAGTTGACCCTGAACTGGGGCTCTACCTCACCGCCCAGCTCTTTTGCTGGCTGATGTGGGTTTACCTTTTCCTGCTTTACCGCAGGTGGCAAATTCCCCCCCTCTGGCAAATTTTGGCCAGTTTGCTCATCTTCTTTTATCCCACCAGCTTTTACCTGGTCGTGGGCTACAGCGAATCTTTGTTTATGGCCAGCCTACTGGGTTTTCTCTACTGGTCAATTCACGGGGGCCGTCCCCTGCTGATGCTCCTGGCTGGGATCCACGGCTTGGTGATGAGTGCTACTCGGATTGTCGGCTTGCCGGTGGCGCTGCTCCCTTTTTTGAATCTCCTGAAAGCGGGGGAGAGAACCCAAGCCCGCCGTTGGTTTTGGACGAGTATGGCAGCGAGCTTGGCTCTGTTGGGTGGCCTGGGCTTTTTTCTCTACTGTCAGCTCCGCTTCGGACGCTGGGATCTCTACCTGGAAATGCAGCGTTACTTTACCGGCGTGAAAGCCAATTATCAAGCTATTTTCCAAGCTCGCACATATGTCCTTTCCGCCGAACGCTGGCAAAGCTTACTCTCTCTTTCTGCACCGATGAAAGACCCTGGGCTGTGGGCTGACGCTCTTAGCCAACTGTTTGTGTCTGCCACCCTGGGATCCCTGCTTGTTACAGGTTTAATGGATGCGGCAGGAGTTATGGCAGGTAGAAGCCAGTGTTGGCGGGAGCGGCTGGGATTTCATCTGGCTGCTTGGGCCATGTTTTACATTGCCCTGACGGGTACGAGCCCCTTGGGCCAGCGAAGCATGAGCCGCTATTGCCTGCCGGTTCACATCCTGCAGGTGCTGGCGTTGGTGCATTGGGCCAAACACACCGATTTCAGCTTCATCCCCCAAAGGGTGCTTGGCTATCTTGGCACTATCCTGAAGCTGGGCTACGGGCTTCTAGCTTTGATCTTCCTCGCCCTCAACCAAATCCTCACCTGGCGCTACGTCCACCATCTCTGGGTGGCTTGACTCCGCTTTCCTGAAGATAGGATGTGAGGGATCCCAACTTCTCACCGGCTGAGAGCTGTGGCCTTCTCTTCTCCCCGCAAGTCTCCCCGTCAAAAATCAGCCTCGCGTGTCGCTCAGACCCTTGAGCCCACCAAAATTTACCCCTGCCCGTGCTGCCACCAAGGTCAGTTACGCCTGATCACCCTAACCGAAGCCTTTGGGTGTAGCCGTTGCCAGCATATTTTTGCCATTACCCCCGACCGCCTGTACATCGAGCAACTGGCCGTTTCTTATCCCTATCGCAAAATGTGGTTCTGGAACGGCTACCAATGGGTGTTGCGGCGGGAAAACACCCTACAGGGATCCGCGCTCTTGGGCCTCACCCTCAGCTTGGGCATTGTCTTGGCGGTTGGGTTCATCGGCGCAGTGCTCTTCCCAAACCAAACCCAGTTGCTCAGTTGGTTCATGATTCTCGGCTTGTTGCTAACGCTGCTGATGGTAACGGCGATCCTGCTGCTGCGGCGGCCCTGAGGTGAGTGAGATTTTCTCCAGCGACTGGTCTCCAGAATTGGCAGCCCCAGCACTTGTGGATCCAACCATTTCTTGTTAGCAGTGGTCTGGAGAACGCAGCGGGTCTGTCTCTAATGGGCTAGGCGGGAGAAGTTCAAGTGACAGATTTCGGTTCAGACTTTGACTTAGGTACCACTCTGCGACAGGTACGCCGCTTACTACCGCAGATGCAGCGGTTGAGCAGCCAAACCAAGCGCCAGGCCCTGCTGGCTCTCTCGCGGTGTTTGTTGGAGCGCTCCGATCTGCTCCTGGAAGCCAATACCCTCGACCTGGAAAGTTGCCGCGAGCAAACCGTACCGGAGTGGATCCTCAACGGCCTGAAGCTCACCCCCGAGCGTCTACAGCGATCCGCCCAGTTGCTGACTCTCCTGGCCCAGCAGCCGGATCCCATTGGCAAGCTGGAGAAAGGGCACCGCCAGGAGAATGGCCTGTTTATTGGCCGCTACCGCGTCCCGTTGGGGTTGATTGCTCTGGTCTACGAAATCTACCCCGAGTTTGCCTTAAATGGCATTGGCATGTGCCTAAAAACAGGAAATGGCGTGATTTTGGCCAGCAGCGGTCCCATCCAGAAAACTCACCAGGCTATGGTCAACCTGTTGGCAGAGACGGCTTATGAGCACGGGATCCCGGAAGGGGCCATTCAAACCTTGCCCGCCCAAGACCGAACCGCAGATCCCCAAGCAGATTCCCCACTGTTGCCGTTGCTACAGCAAACCCGCTACCTCGACCTGGTGATTCCCTGCGGTCGCCCCGGCTGGGTGGAGTTCCTGTTGCAGGCCAGCAAAGTGCCGACTCTGGCCACCCATTTGGGCTACGGCCACATCTATCTGGATCGCACTGCCCCTTGGCCCTTGGTCAAATCGGCTTTGTTGGATCCCCTCGCCCAGTATGGCTCAGAAGGGATCCCCATCTATCAGCCTCTCACCCTCTGGCTGCTGATCCACACCGATTGGGCCACCAACCATCTGACCGCCTTGATTGAGGACTTGCTGGGTCACGGGATTGCTGTACAGGCAGCCGCCCCCATTCTGGAACAGTTCCCGCAGCTCCAGCCGCTTGGGCAAGGCTTTGACTCGACAGAACGGCCTCATCTGCGCCTGCAGCCCATTGCCGACCTGACGGAGGCGATCGCCTGGATTAACAAAAATGGTTGCCGTCAATCGGAGACGATCCTCACCGATAGCCAATCGGCGGCCCAGCGCTTTCTCCAGGAAGTAGATGCCGCCCTGATCCACATCAACACTTCCCCCCTCTCGGCAGGCCGGGGAGCTGGGATCCCCACGTTGGGAGCGTTTCGCGACCTGTCTTTGGGCATTTCTACCCAGCGGCTGCACGTGCGCGGGCCCATCGACGTGGAAGCCCTGACAACGGTGAAGGTGGTGGCTCAGGGCGATCTGTAGAGCCGGGCAGCAACCCAACTGATGCGCCAAGGTTGGCCGGTCTGCCCAAGATCCAAGAGCTGGGATGAGGCTGGAGAATGAGAATGTAGATCGCCATCAGCTCAACATCCAACTGAGCCCAAAGGGAGGACTTTTTTGGGGATCGACCTTCGCAGTTACGTGTTTTTGGATCGGCTGCAACCCCAGTATGCTGCTTATCTGGGCACAGTAGCCTACGGCTTTTTGCCCCTGCCTGGGGACACTTCTTTGTGGGTCGAGATTTCCCCCGGCATCGAGATCAACCGCGTTATGGATATTGCCCTGAAGGCCACCTCGGTGAGGCCGGGGCTGCAGGTGGTGGAACGCCTCTACGGCCTTCTGGAAGTACACTCCAGCAACCAAGGGGATACCCGCACCGCCGGACGGGCGATTCTGGCTGCCTTGGGGGTGAGTGAACAGGAGCGCCTCAAGCCCCGCATCATCTCCAGCCAGATCATCCGCAACATCGATCCCCACCAAACCCAGTTGATTAACCGTTCCCGCCGTGGCCAAATGCTCCTGGCTGGCCAAACCCTCTATATCCTGGAGGTGCAACCGGCAGGCTATGCCCCCCTGGCTGCCAACGAGGCAGAAAAATCTGCCCAGATCAACATCCTAGAAGTGATGCCTTTCGGTAGCTTTGGCCGCGTGTACTTGGGAGGGGAAGAGCGAGATATTCTGGCCGCCTGCCGCGCTGCCGAAGCCGTTTTGGCGGGGGTTTCCGGTCGGGAGCCCCTCTTGTTGCCTGAGGAGGTGTAGCCAATGGCAGACTCCGATCCCAAGCCAAGATCGCCCCTGTCGCAACGCCGGGATCCCTCTTCAGCAGAGCAGGTGAGGCTGTTGACGGAGCTGGCCGCTCCCTACCGCAGCTTGCGGCGCTTCATCTACTTGGCGGTGGGGTTCTCGGCTACCATCGGGGCGTTTGTGTTTTTCTTTCGAGCCCTGGCCGGGCGAGACTTAAGCACCACCTTGCCCAGCTTGGCCTTACAGTTGGGGATCCTGGCCGGCGCCATCGGCCTAAACAGGCTGGAAAACCGCTCTCACCAGAAGGTGATCAGACAGGTCAAACAACGCTTGGGCATGCAGCAAGACTCCCAGGAGCCCCAACGGTCGGCGGACAGTTAGCCCGCCCATTCCCCGCAGCCCCTTTCTCAATCCAGATCAAAGTCATCATCATCCGCGTCAGCACTGCGCAGATAGCGGCGCTGAGTTTGGCGAGCGGGATCCCCTTGTGACCACTTTTGGACAATTTGGACACCCAGAAAGGTCAGAAAGGCCCCCAAAGCCACAAACGTGAGAAGTGGGATCGCCAGGATCACCACTGCGCCCAGGACATAGATAGCCACCTTGGGCAGAGACGGATCCACCCCCCAGCGGTGGCTGCGCACCCAGTCGGTGAGCTGCTGATCCCAGCGGCGTAGGCGAGGGACGTTTTCCTCGAAGATCTCCAGCAAAATTGGCCCCAGACGACGCAGATTGCCCTGAGTTTGCCTTCGCCAATCTTGCACCGAACGCCCCATGTTCAGGATCCCTTGTCCTGTGATCTTCAGGCCGATCCTAGCCCAACCCTAGCAACCTTCCCATCAGCTCAGAGGACGACCCCACCGGATGTAAATTTGTTTGAACATTTGGATCGGAGATTTTGGAGGCTTCCCAGGACTACTGTACACTGAGGGCACTTGCGCAGCGATGCTGCTGCCCTGCGGATTCGGTAAACCTCTTTTTAACGTTTCAACCTGCTCGACTGGAGAACGCTAATGGCTCACTCGGTCAAGATCTACGACACCTGCATCGGCTGCACTCAGTGTGTGCGGGCTTGTCCCACCGACGTGTTGGAGATGGTGCCCTGGAAGGGGAACAACAAGGCTGGCATGATCGCTGCCGCTCCCCGCACCGAAGACTGCGTTGGCTGCAAACGCTGTGAAACCGCTTGTCCCACCGATTTTCTGAGCATTCGAGTCTACCTTGGCCCCGAAACCACCCGCAGCATGGGCTTAGCCTACTGATGGGGGCACCTGGCCGCAACCCCACTCTCAACTGCCCACAGAGCACAAGCATTCCAGAGTACCAGAAAAGCAGTTTACTTCCCAACCCAGTTCCAGCCTTTCCCTCTTCCGGGGAGAGGCTGTGGCGTATGGCAGATCTTAAGCTGTTTGGTGACTCTAGAGGGGGGATCCGCCCCCTTTTTTCCTTTAGGGCTGCAGATAGAGGCGGTGCTGACGGATATAGTGCTCCACAGCAGGGGGCACCAGGTAGCGGATAGACCCTCCCTTTTGGATTTGCTGTCGCAGGTAGGTGGAAGAGAGCGTCAGGGTAGGGGCTTCCAGGATTTGGGCTTGGATGGGCAGCTTTGCGGCCACCGCCTGCAGCACCTGGGCGGCATCGCCGGCATCCACCCGTGGGGCAACAATCCAATGGCAGAGGCGGGCCAGTTCTTCCGCTTGATACCACTGGGGCAGGTCCCGCAGAGCATCCACGCCGATGATCCAGTACCACTGGGTATTGGGTTGCTCCTGGATGAGGGTGCGCAGTGTCTCGATGGTGTAGGAGCGCCCCGAACGGCGGATCTCCAGCTCTGAGCAGGCGAAGCGCTCGTGGTCGGCAATGGCCAGCTTGACCATCGCCAAGCGGTCGGCTTTGCTGGCGCCAGGGGCCAGAGGCTTGTGGGGGGGATCCCCGGCGGGCATCCACAGCACCTGATCCAGGTCAAACTGCCAAAGAGCTTGTTCTGCCATGATCAAGTGGCCATGGTGCACAGGGTTGAAGGTTCCGCCCAGAATGGCAATGCGGCGGTGCTTC
Organism: Thermostichus sp. MS-CIW-34; assembly: GCF_054060435.1. NCBI lineage: Bacteria > Bacillati > Cyanobacteriota > Cyanophyceae > Thermostichales > Thermostichaceae > Thermostichus > Thermostichus sp. MS-CIW-34. Next base: position 84,746 of record NZ_JBSSDE010000006.1, read on the forward strand.
ATGGCTGCTGGCTCAGGTAGGTGATGGCATCCCGCAGCCAATCTTCTGTTGGGCGGGGGTGAGTGGGCAGAGCTTGCAGGGCGGCCTGAATTTCCTGAGCGCTGTAGCCCAGAGCCAGCAAGGCCATTTCCACCTCTTCCCGGATGGGCATGGGCGGTCCCCCGGCCAAGGGTTGATCCGCAACTCCCACCCCCTGTCGCCAGTGAGCCAGCTTGGTTTTCAGCTCCAAGACCAGCCGTTGGGCCGTTTTATGACCTACCCCCGGCGTGAGGGAGAGCAGGCGTACGTTTTCGGTCACCACCGCCTGAACCAGCTCCGGCAGGCCGAAGGTATTCAGCAAGGCCAAGCCCAAAGCCGGCCCCACCCCCGAGACTTTGATGAGTTCCACAAACAAATCGCGCTCGGCTGGCGAACCAAACCCGTACAACACCAGCTCGGTCTCTCGCACCACCAAATGGGTGAACACCCGGACGGGCTCCCCCACTGCGGGCAGTTGCTTGAGAAAACGTCCTGGGGCCTTGACGCGATAGCCGATCCCCTGCACCTCAACGGTGAGGCTGCTGCGCTCTCCCCATTCGATGGCCACAAGGTGGCCGCTTAAAAACGCGATCATGCTGCGAGTTTAATCTGGGTTTGGGATGCTCTGCTCGACTGGAGCTCCAAAGTCGGCCAAGCAATCTAAAGTCCTTGCCAAAGGCTGCTTCCCTACAAGGCTATTTCACAGACCATTTCTCTACCTGTAGACTGTTCCCCATCCAGCTCTGTATTCTCCCTCATCCATGCCGATTCGCCCTTTTCCCATCGGCCAATGGCTTTGGATCCTGTTCTCGCTGGGGGTGCTGCTCTTTCTCCATCTTCCTCTGCTGGTGATCGTCCTTTATGCCTTCAGCCCCGATGAGGCGACCTTGCGCTTCCCTTTGCCGGGGCTGACCTGGCGTTGGTTTGCCGTGGCCTGGGGGCGGGCAGATATTTGGCGGGCCTTGTTTTTGTCTTTGCGGGTGGCTGTGCTGGCTACCGGAGTGGCGGTGGTGCTGGGATCCCTGGCGGCAGCAGCAGTCTATCGCAGCCGATTTTTTGGCCGCGAGACGATCTCATTTTTGGTGTTGCTGCCCATCGCCTTGCCGGGCATTGTCTCCGGGATCGCCTTGCGCTCGGCGATCCATTTGCTGCATATCCCTTTCAGCTTTTGGACAATTGTTATCGGCCATGCCACCTTTTGCCTGGTGGTGGTGTACAACAACGTGCTGGCCCGGTTTCGCCGCATGGGACGCTCTCAACTGGAGGCTTCTGCCGACTTGGGGGCCAATCCTCTGCAAACCTTTCGGTACATCCTTCTGCCCGAACTGGCCTCGGCCCTATTGGCGGGATCCCTGCTGGCGTTTGCCCTGTCTTTCGATGAGATTATCGTCACCACCTTCACCGCCGGCCAGCAGCAAACCTTGCCGATTTGGGTGTTTAGCCAGCTCACCAAGCCTCGGCAGCGCCCGGTGATCAGCGTGGTGGCTCTGGGGGTGATTGGCCTGACGGTGCTCCCCATTTGGCTGATCCATCACTTGACCCAAGAGAAAACCACGACTCGCTGATGGCTCTTTCCAGCCTCATGCAAGGTTTGCACTTGGAGGGATCCCTAAGTATTGGCCGGAGTCGCTGTAACAGCAAGGAAACGCTGGCCCTGGTTGATCGCAGAGCCCTTGTGAGAAAATGTAACAAGCATTTCATTTGTGAAAATTGAGGTATCTATGGCTGTCACTCGTGCCGGACGCGCCCCTCTCGTGCGGGGCAGCAGCGAGGGAAATCCTGCCAAGTTCATGGAAATGGCCAGCGCTTTGCTCAACACCCGCACCCGCCAAGGCAGCGGCAAAAAGGTTCAGGATCGCTCCTCCTACGGCAAAGCGGGCAACCCGCAAGAGTTCATGCAGATGGCCAGCGAATTGCGCCGATCCCTGGAGCAGCAGGGGCGGTAGCCGATCTTGTCCACCGTCAAACCTAGGCCCTCCCCGTCCAGTTGCCTAAGCTGGACGGTTTTCTTGCTGCTCCTCTCAAGCCAGAGGCGGCCAATCGCTTCTGAGGCCACTCACCTACAGTTGGATCCCGTTACAGGCCCAACTTCGAGTCCAGAGCTCCGCCCTTGAGCTTCTGTGCAATGAGCCGGCAGAAGAGCAGCATGTCAGGATGGGAAAAGTGCTCATCGGGGCGCTCTTGCCGGTGGACGTGATTGAGGCCAAGACGACATGAAAAACAAAGGCTTTTGGCTGGCCGGGATCCTGGGGGTAATCTTGGATCAGGCGACCAAGCACTGGGCAGTGGAACGGCTGCTGCCGGGGCCAGAGCTTGAGCTGTGGCCAGGGGTGTTTCACCTCACCTACGTGGAGAATACCGGCGCTGCTTGGAGCCTGTTTGAAGATTCGGCAGAGCTCTTGAAGTGGATCTCGCTGGGGGTGGCGCTGGCGTTGGCGCTGCTGGCCATTCGCGGCGGGATCCTGGGCCGATGGGAACAGGCCGGCTATGGCTTGGTGTGGGCAGGAGCGGTGGGGAACGGCATCGACCGCTTCGTCAACGGCTATGTGGTGGATTTTTTCAATTTGATCTGGATTCGCTTTCCGGTATTCAACGTGGCGGATGTGGCCATCAACCTTGGGGTGGCCTGTCTGCTGATTGGTCTGCTACAGGACAACTCGAAGAAAACGGGATCGACTTCCGCCTCGCCCTGCCTGGAGAAAAAGCCCGGTCGCGACAGCACCCACTTTAAGGATTGACGAGCCGATGAACAGCCTTCAGGGATCCCTTGGGATGCTCAGGCCTTTGGCCAGGGGGATCCCCGGTCAGCTGCAAGGACTCCGTCCGCCTATTGCAAACGGCTGGCTTGCTGGGCCACCTGGCAGAAGCGCTCGACATCTGCGGGCAAAGTGTTAAAAGCTGTCACCAGGCGGATTAAGTGGTGACCTTCCCCCAGCCAGCGGTAAAACCGAAACCCCGCCTGCTCCAGGGCCTGGAGAACCGGCTCCGGCAGCTCGATAAAAACCTCATTGGCCTCGGTAGGATACACCAACTTGGCTCCCGGCAGGGATCCCAGTCCCTGCGCCAACCGTTGGGCCATTGCGTTGGCATGGCGGGCATTGCGCAGCCACACCCCATCCTGGAGATAGGCCTGCAATTGGGCAGACAAAAAGCGCATCTTCGAGAGCAGATGGCCACTGCGCTTGCGGCGAAACTCAAAATCGCCCACCTGATTTGGATGAAAAAACACCACCGCTTCCGCAGCCCAGGCCCCATTTTTGGTGGCCCCAAAGGACAGCACATCCACCCCCGCTTTCCAGGTCATCTCGGCAGGGGTGCAACCCAAACCAACCAGGGCATTGGCAAAGCGGGCCCCATCCATATGCACCTTAAGGCCAAAGTGATGGGCCAAATCCGCCAGGGATCCAAGCTGCTCCAAGGAGTAGAGGGTGCCAGCCTCAGTGGCTTGCGTCAGGCTGAGGCAGGCAGGCTGCACGTGATGAACCACCCCAAACCCCGCCCGCTCCAGGGCTGCTTTTAAGTTGCCCCAGTCAATACGGCCTTGCTCTCCGGGGATCCCCACCAACTTGGCCCCACCTGTAAACAGCTCTGGCGCTCCACATTCGTCCAGATTGATGTGGGCCTCGGGATGGCAATAAATCGCCCCGTAGGGCGGGGTGAGCACCGAAAGGGCCAAGGCGTTGGCAGCAGATCCCGTTGCCACCGGAAACACCGCCACTTCATGCTCAAAGATCTCGGCAAAGAGCCTCTGCACCTGCGCTGTGCATTCGTCTCCTCCATAGGGCATGGCGGATCCCCGGTTGAGGGCCAACAGGGCTTCCATCACCTCAGGACAAGCGCCTGTAACATTGTCGCTGCAAAAGTTCATGGCATGGACAACCCAAGGGATCTCGCCGAGGAAGGGTTAGGGCCGGCTTACTTCGCGCCAACCCAACCGGGATCCTCCAAAGTATCCCAGTCCCGACCTGCCTCTCCCTCGACCGCTTGCAATGGCGGGACAGAGTCCTTTTGGGGATGGGAAGGCGGCTCAGGCTGGTCGCGATAGCGGGACGGAGTCCTTTCGCAATAGCGGGATGGGGTCTTTGCACTCCACCACAACCCCAAAGCAGGCCCCAACCCCAACAACAGGCCCAGCCCCGCCGGCGCAACAATGCCGGAGCCCAGGCTCATCAACAGGGCAAAAGCAAAATTAGCTACATAGAGCACCAGCGGCCCCACCAACTGGCGGCGGTCAAGGATGGGTTGATCCTCGCCCCACAGCAGATTGGCCACCGTCATGAAGGCAGCCCCAGTCAGCATCCAACCACCGAAGTTTTGCAGCGGCATACCGAAGAAGGGCCCCGGCTGAAACCACGTCCAAAACGGGATCAAGCCGCGGGTCATGGCCGGATCCAGCACGAAGTCCCAGGCGGTGAGCAGCAGGGCCCCCAACATGATGGCCTCGAAGTGGATCAACCAGTGGCGCTGGGTTTGCAGAGCCACACGCGCCAACAAATAGGACGACAACCCCACATAAAACCAAGACAGAGGGATGGTAAAAGGCACCAACCCGGCAATCTTATAGCCCAGCCCACTCAGGTAGCCGTAGTTGCCAAAGGGGATCCCAGTGCTGGTGCCCAACAGCTCACTGCCCAAGGAAATGCCCACCGCCGGGATCAAAAACATCAATAGGCGCCGCACCCCCAACAGCCGGGATCCCATCAGAGCTGCTGCCAGCGCGCCGAACACCATGTAGGCCACGCCGCCGTTGCCCATGCTCAAGGAGAAGGCTTGAAGGCCAATGGGGGGCAAACTGGCCACCCACTCGGGATGCGGTACAACCCAGAGCAACCCTGCCAACCCAAAAAGCAAAGACAGAATGTGTAAACCCAGAGCCAAAGCTTCCAGCCGCCGCCAAATCGAGCCGGATAGGGGCAGAACGCTCTGCCCATGGAAAGGCAGGCCGACGAGAACACCAGAGGACGAGAACCAACGCATGAGAAACTCCCGAAGAGTGGTTAAGCGAAGCCGCTCTGTCTCCTTGCAACCCATACGGCGGCTGAGGGAAAAAGCGGATGGCCCCAAGAGAGAGCCCGAAGCCAAGAACAAGCCCGCTTGCTTGCAGGCCGGCCTACTTGGGATGGCCCTCTGGGCAGGGATGTCACCACCGCTAACGGTGACACTGCTGATATTTTGCTGTCTATTGTATCAATTCGTAAACATATCGCCCGTTTTTCCTCAGGTCTCCTCCCCGTCTTCGCCGCAGGGATCCCGGGTGGGGGTGTACGCCCAGTTGGCTCGTGCTGTGGAGCGCCAGGACTGGGTGCAAGCCCTGCGGCTGGTGGATCTCTTACGAGAGCACACGGAAGATCCCGCCCAGCGTCAGGATCTGGAAGACTATCGGCTGGAGCTGGAAAAATATCGTTCTGCTTATGGGGATCCGCCGCCGCCCCAGTGGCCGTTTTTGCACAAGCCCTTTGTTGGGGAATTTCCTGTCACCAACCTCTTCGACCATGACTTGCCTTTGGGGGAGAGGGATGGCAACAGACGGTTTGTGAGTGGGCAAGGCCAAGTTTGGATCCCTGGCCCGCTGCACCCCTGTGGCAAAAGCGATGGCCATGCCGGTTATGACTGGGAGATGCCGGTGGGCACCCCGATCCTGGCCGCTGCCGCAGGACGGGTCACCGTGGCCCGTGAGGAGCCGGAGTTTTTTTGCCCCAGCTTGGGCCGACCGGTCAGGGGGTTGCGGGTGCGCCTTTTGCACGAGCCAGAACTCTCGGAGGGGGAGAGAACAGACGGGAGAGCACTTCCCCGCTGGGAGACCCTCTACGCCCACCTCAGTCAAATCGGGGTGCAGGAGGGGCAAGTGGTGGCCGCAGGAGCAGTCATCGGCCTATCGGGAGACAGCGGCTGTGCCAGCGGGCCCCATCTTCATTTCGAGGTACGTCGCTTCGACAACACCAACTCCGGCCAACCAGCTGCCGTCGATCCCTATGGGTGGTTTGGGTCTGGCCTGGATCCCTGGAGCATTCATCCCCTTGGGGCCGAAAGCCTGTTCCTTTGGCAGGTGGGACAAGCCCCCAGTTTGGGAGCTTGCTGGCAAGGGCAGCGATAGCCGAGACGGACATCCGCTCTGGGCGAGACCTCGCTGACAAAGATGGATATTGACAGGCAGATTCACAACAGTCACAACAGATGATGGACTTATAGATCTCGACGGACAAAGCCATCCCCCTCCCATTGGTAGAGGGTAGCCCTCAAGTCACGGCTGGCATCGGGCGGGCTTGAGATGACCAGGATCCCTTGCGGGCTGACCCGCAGGCTGGCATTGCTCAGATCCGTCACGCTCAGCAGTGGCACAAGTCCCTCAGGCCGGTGTTCCAAGACCAAGACAGAGCGCAGCAGGCTGATGCCCCCTCGCTCGGTGAGGAGCACCAACTTGGGCTGTGGGCTGGAGGTAATGTCCGTGCGCAGGTGAGCCTCCACCAACCGCCCTGGGATCGGCTCAGCCGTGTGGAGCAGACGAAAGCTATACCCCCCCTGATGCTCGAAGCTGAGAACGCGCACCACCGGCTCTACGGTGGGCTGCCGCTGAATCTGAAACACAGCCACCACATCCTGGCGAGATGGAGAGGTTAGGCTGGCCGGGAACAGGCGCAGGTTTTCACCGCGATTGCCGCGAATAAAATCCCACCAAATGGATTGATTGAATAAAGCCACAACCCCACCTCGAGCAGCGCCGCCCTCAGAAGGAACCGGCAGCAGCGGAAGCACAGGCTGGGGATAGGCAGGAACAGCAGCAACCGGTAGAGTGGCAGCCAAGGCCGCTCCCCAGGCTATTCGACCACAGGAATACAGCAGTTTCCGCATATTTCCTCACTCCTCGCCCCTAAAATTCTAAAGGACTCCAAGGTTCTCCCAGTCAACCAAACAGCCGGGATACAGGGATCCCTTTTATGTCGAACGCAACCTCGATCTCACCTTGATCTCGCCTGGCAATGGGCTACCAAGTTAGGGTGAAAAGCCTGGAGCTTCCTCTGTAGCCAACAAAGTCGGCTTGGAACGACGCCCCGCCAATTGGAAAGGATCCCCCAGGAGCAAGGGGCAGCCCCCCCCGACGGAGGGCTCTATTTTTCGGCAGCCAAAAACAATTGGGCCCGCCAAAAGCAGGCAATGGACTTGCTGTCCAAATCCATTCCCAAACGGGACATTTCTGTAAGCTCAGAAGCAGAAAACTCCACTACGGTAATATCTTCATCCTCATCCTTATCGGGAGGGGAATCCAGCACTTCCAGCTCCCGCGCCAAATAGGCATACATAATCTCGCTGGAATAGCCGGGGCACAAATAAAATTGGCCAAGGGGATCCCAGCGATGGGCCCGCAGGCCGGTTTCTTCTTCCAGCTCGCGGCGAATGGTGTCATCGGGATGCTCCCCTGGCTCGACTGTGCCTGCCGGAAATTCATAAAGGTAGGAGGCAACCGCAAAGCGATATTGACGAATGCAGACGAACTTGCCTGCTGCAGTTACAGGCACGGCCACCACCCCCCCGGGATGGATGAGGTACTCCCGCTCCCCCTCTTTGCCGTTGGGAAAACGCAAACGCTGGCTGACGAAGGTGTATTTGTGGCCTTGATAGCGCAGGCGCTCGCGAATCACCTGAGATGGGTTTTGCATGGCAAGGGATCCCGAGAGTAGAGCCGCTCTCAGCTTAATGGTTTTCGGCGCTGTTGCAACCGGGCAATCCAGAGGGATTCACACATCCCTGGGATCCTCTGTCTGGGATAGAGTCAGGAAAAGCAGGGATCCAAAAGTTGCAGGCCATGATTTACCCTCCCTTGAAGGAGTTTCTTGCCCTTACCCAACAGGGCAACTTCATCCCGGTGTACCAGGAATGGGTGGCGGATTTGGAAACGCCGGTTTCTGCCTGGTATCGGGTCTGTGCCGGCCAGCCCTACAACTTTCTCCTGGAGTCGGTGGAGGGGGGGGAGCAGGTAGCCCGCTACAGCTTCCTGGGCTGCGACCCCCTGTGGGTATTGGAAATACGGGGAGATCAAGCCCTACAGCGCTACCGCGATGGCCGACAGGAGCACCACCAAGGGGATCCCTTCGCAATTTTGGCCCGCTGCTTGCAGCCCTATGAGCCGGTGCATTTGCCGGAATTGCCCAGCAGCATCGGCGGCCTGTTTGGCTACTGGGGCTACGAGCTGATTCGCTGGATTGAGCCCAAGGTGCCCATCCACCCCCTGCAGCCGGGGGATCCCCCTGATGCCGTTTTGATGCAGGTGGACAGCATCCTGCTCTTTGACCAGGTGAAGCGCAAGATCTGGGTGGTGGCCTTCGCCGATACCCGTCACCACGCTGCCGAGGAAGCCTATGCCCAAGCCTGCCGGCGGGTGGAAAAGCTGATGCAGCAGCTCAGCGCTCCTCTTTCCCTGGCCCATCTGCACCTCAACTGGAAGCCCCACCTGTCGGAAAGGACTCCGTCCCGCTGGCGCGAACAAATCCCCCCCAGCACCCTGAGCCGCCCAGCCTACTGCCAAGCGGTGGAACGGGCTAAGGACTACATCCGCGCCGGAGATATCTTCCAGGTGGTGCTCTCGCAGCGGTTTACCGTCTCCCTTGCCGGGGATCCCTTTTGCCTCTACCGCTCGTTGCGGCTGATTAACCCTTCCCCTTACATGGCGTTTTTGCAGTTTGGGGATCTCTGCCTCATCGGCTCCAGCCCAGAGGTGATGGTCAAACTCAGCCGGGTGGGAGAAGACCGCATCGCCACCGTGCGCCCCATTGCCGGCACCCGCCCCCGTGGCACCACCCCTCAGGAAGACCGGCAGTTAGAGCAAGAGCTGTTGGCAGATCCGAAAGAACGGGCCGAACATGTGATGCTGGTGGATCTGGCCCGCAATGACCTGGGACGGGTCTGCCAACTGGGATCTGTGCAGGTGGACGACCTGATGCAGATCGAGCGCTACAGCCATGTGATGCACATCGTCAGCAACGTGGTGGGGCGGCTGGATCCCCAGTACAGCGCCTGGGATCTGCTGCGGGCCACCTTCCCTGCCGGCACTGTTACCGGCGCCCCCAAAATCCGCGCCATGCAGATTATTCATGAGCTGGAAGGATGCCGCCGCGGGCCCTATGCCGGCGCCTATGGCTACTACGACTTTTCCGGCCAACTGAACACCGCCATCACCATCCGCACCCTGCTGGTTCATCAGGGCCAGGTGAGCTTGCAGGCCGGGGCAGGTATTGTAGCCGACTCGGATCCGGAGCGGGAATACCAAGAATGTCTAAACAAAGCGCGGGGCATGTTAATGGCTGTGGCCAGTTTGCAGGAGACCTAGCCCATGTTGGCCCAGTTGCGCTTCAGCCCTGCGGTTCGCGTCAGCGGGACGGAGTCCTTACAGGAGCTCCAGCAGCCGGATCCAGAGACCGTAGAGCAGGCTTTTGAACTGTTTTCCACAGAGGGCTATCTGGTGTTGCCGGAGATCTTTCCCCCCGAGCTCATCGACAAGTTGCACAGCAGCTTTCTGGCCACCTACAGCCGCTACTGCACCCACGAGCACCACGCTGATGCCCTGTTGGTGGGCAATAGACGGGTGATGGTAACGGTTCGCCTGGAGGGCCCCTTCAACGATCCCCTCCTCTATGCCCATCCTCTGATCTTGCCCATCCTGAAGCGGATTTTGGGGCCGGAGTTGATCTTGAGCGGGCTGGGGGCGGTGGTCTCTCTGCCGGGATCCGCCGATCAACAAGTTCACCGGGATCTGTCTCATCTGTTTGGCGACGAGACCTTGGATGCGATCATTCCTTGCTATGCCCTGAATTTGCTCATTCCTCTGGTGGATGTCAACGAAGAGAACGGCATGACCCGTCTCTGGCCCGGTAGCCATGCGGTCTTCGATGCCCACTATACCGAGCTGGCCCAGCAGATGCCCTTTGTCGATCCGCCCCTGGCCAAGGGATCCTGCCTCCTGTTCGACTACCGCCTGATTCATCTGGGTCGGGCCAATCGCTCGCCCGCTCCCCGTCCTCTTCTCTACAACACCTACAGCCGCGCTTGGTTTCGGGATCCCATCAATTACACTCAGCAACCTCCCCTGGTGATCCCGGCCCAAGAAAAAGAGCGGATCCCAGCCGAGCATCAGCGCCTATTCGTGACGGCACAGATTGTGTAGACGGCCCGGAACTGCGAGCTGACCGAAAACTCGGCGGCTCAGGCCCCGGCATTTATGCCTAGGGATAAGCTACCGTCTCCTGATAGGATGTGAGTATCGCTCCACCCATTTATAGAAAGGTGCAGTGCTGAAGGTGAAGTAGAAGTATCTGGGGTGTTTCCACATCCCAGTAGCTGGTGCGTTCGCCTTGGCGGCGCGAAGCGCTTTGGCGTCCCCCACGGTGCTGCGGTATAAGCCACATGCTCGGTGTAGCTCAGTCAGTGGGAGTTGTTTTGCTGGCTGAGAGCGGATCCTCTGGCTTTAGCCGTGGGGAGAACGTCAACCTGATACATTTACGCTGAACACTGCTGAACATCACTGTTCAACTATGCAGCGATAGCATTCTGTTTGTTTCCAACCAGAATGGCGGTATCCCGCAAAGCTTTGAGTAGAATACCCAAAGCGCAGTTTCCGTGTCGTCTTACTACCAATTTTCTGCTTTGCTTTGGCTACCATGTTGGCAGACTCGAAAGTAAACAGAAAGATCAACTGGTAGTAATCCGTACTGAACATATTATACATTATTTTCAGTATAGTTGAGCTTATTATTGACTAGAGTCATGCTCTCCTCTTGTTTGAGGAATCCGGTCAGCTAGACCGCCGAGAAGCGACGCCCTCTATGTATCAGCATGAGGGTCAGGATGAAAGGCGGAAACCCTTGCTATGGTAAACACAGAGCGGTGGGGCATCCCGTTCTTAAAGCTCAGGAAATGTCCTTAACAGGAGTCACTGAGAAGCTCGTACTCTATGCATCAGCATGAGTGCGGGAGTATGTCACGATGTCTCAGAATGGGGGTGGTTATCCCCGTTATTGCAGTTTGATTGCGCATCCCACCATGAGCGAAAAGATCCCTCAAGATCCCTCCTCGCCGGAAATGGCGGCTGAGATGGCCTTTGCTGCAGAGCCCAGTTTAGAGGAGGTAGGAGCTACTGCGGAAGAAACCACCCCAGACTCGGATCCCGGCAAGGGATCCCCTGGCACCGGCGGGTCGAATGCGCAGCGTGTCCGCCAACTGCTGGGCATGAAAGGGGCAGAGGTGGAGTCTCGCTCCATTTGGCAGTTGCACCTGCAGCTGATGAAACCGGTTACCTGGATTCCTTTGGTGTGGGGCCTGATTCCAGGAGCGGCTTCCTCGGGTCACTTCACCTGGACTTGGGAGAATGTGGCTCTCATTTTGGTGGGCATGATTCTGGCGGGCCCCCTGATGACGGGCTATACCCAAACGGTGAACGAATACTACGACCGCGAGATCGACGCCATCAACGAGCCCTACCGCCCGATCCCTTCGGGGGCCATCTCTCTGCAGCGGGTGGTTATCCAGATCTGGGTGCTGCTGATCTTGGGGTTGGGCTTGGCCTACGCTCTGGACTGGTACACGGGCCATGACTTCCCGGTGATCACCTGCATTGCCTTGGCGGGAGCCCTCATTGCCTACATTTACTCGGCGCCCCCCCTGAAGCTCAAGCGCAACGGCTGGCTGGGCAACTATGCCCTTGGTGCCAGCTACATCGCCCTGCCCTGGTGGACAGGCCACGCCTTGTTCGGCGAGCTAAACTGGACGGTCTGCATCCTGACGCTGATCTACAGCTTGGCCGGGCTGGGGATTGCTGTGGTCAACGATTTCAAAAGCATCGAGGGGGATAGGCAGTTTGGCTTGGCCTCTTTGCCGGTGATGTTTGGGGCGATGGGGGCCGCTTGGATCTCGGTGCTGATGATCGACCTATTTCAGTTCGGCATGGCCTCATTTTTGCTGGGGGCGGGCCTAAAACTTTACGCGGCCCTTTTGGTGCTGCTGATCATCCCCCAAATAACCTTCCAAGATATGTACCTCCTGCGGGATCCCTTGAACAACGATGTGAAATACCAAGCCAGCGCGCAGCCCTTTTTGGTGTTGGGCATGTTGGTGGTCGGGCTGGCGTTGGGCCGCTCGGGGCTGTGGTAGTCGAGCCGACGGCAAAGTGCCCATCTTGGCAACAGAGGTGACGGCTTCCGCCCTGGGTTCGGCCCGACATCTGGGCCAAGATCAAGTCAAGATCAAGTTAAGTTGAGCCAGGGATCCATCCCCTGCAAGGATCGTTGGCGGATCCCTGGAAGCTGTTATGGCCCTGGGCCAAAGGAGATATCCAATGAAGCTGTTGTTTCCCCTCCAACTCGGCCTAAGCCTGGCTTTGCTCTTGGGGCCGCTGGCCGTCTCTCCCGCCCAAGCGCAGCGGATCGTCATCGACGGGCGGGGGATCGTGGTAGAACCCAGCACAGGTGGCTCGGTGATCCTCAATCCCGACCAGCCGGTCTTTTCTCCAATCTTGCCCTCTGCAGTTCCTTTTTCCATCGATGAAGAAGGCAAGATCGTCTCTGCCCCTGGCTACCGCTGCAGTGCGGCTACTGCTGCCGACAACTCCCCCATCATCTGTCGCTCCCAGTTCAACCGCAACGACGTGGTGGTGTATGAGCGGGACGGCCAATCCAACACCTTCCTTGTGAACATCGACAACACGGTGACCCGGCCCTCCGGCAGTGGGCTGCGGATTGTGCCCAACCCTGAACCGGCGACTCCCTCGGGTAGCGGCCTGCGCATCATCCTAGACTGAGGGCAGGGATCCCTTCACCTCTTGTCCAGTTGCAACCGCAGCATTTGCTCTGCATCCTAGAGAGGTTTGGCGAAGAAATAGCCCTGGCCATACTCGCAGTTCAACAGCCTCATTGGTGCAGTCGCTGTAGGGTTTCGATCCCCTCGGCAGTGACGTCCATTCCCAGGCTGCGGGCCAAGGTGATGATCAGGCAATGGTCTCGGCATTTTCTTCATTCGGCCCCCAGCGCGAGATGAAGGAGCGATCGATTTTCAGGCCATTTTTTCAGGCCATTGATGAGGTAATCCTGCAGGCGGCTGAGAGAGGAGTAGCCTGGGCCGAAGATCAAAACCCCCGCAATTGCGCCAGTTGCTCTGCCGCTAGAAACCGTAGCCTATTTTGCGGTCTAAGGAGATCTTTCGGTGCTGGGGTGGTATTGTTGCCGTCTTTCTTCCAATTCCATCAGGATCTGCTGATGACGCTGCCGGGTGATTGGGTAGAACCACACCAGCAAGATCCCGCCGATCAAAGCCACTCCCGGTAAGGGGCCAATGGCAACGCGAATGGCTAACAAAGCCGATTCCGGCTGGATGGGCAGGGCCTCTCCGGCCACCGAAGGCACGAAGCCGGCCCAATCCAGAGCTTGCCCCACGAAAAACAGCCCCAGTGCCAAGCCCACCTTTTGTAAGAAGACCATAAAAGCGTAGAAGATCCCCTCCCGCCGCTCCCCGGTTTGCAGCTCATCCAGGTCGATCACATCCGGCAACATCGACCAAGGGCCGAGATAGGCTGTAGCAGAAACCCCAATGCCGGCCAACAGAGCCAGCCCAATCATGATCCCCTGCTGCCCGGGCTGGAGAAAAAACAGGCCTGCCTGCGAGATCAGCCAAAACCCCGCCCCAATGAGGTACATGGTGCGCTTGTCCAGATGGGTGCTCAGTTGGGTCCAACCGAACAGCGTCAGCACTGCGATCCCCTGTACCGCCAGTACCACCAAGGAAATCCACACCTCCGGCAGGCCCATCCAGAAGACGATGAAATAAGGGATGATTGTGGCTGTGAACTGAAACGCTAGCCAAGAACACAGGTAGATGCCGCTGACAAACAGGTAGGGGCGGTTGCTGAAGGCCACCCGCAGTTGTTGAACCAGGGGCATGGGATCCCGTTGGGATGGATACCGTTCTCGCACCCCCCAAAAACAGATCAGCAAGGGCACAGCCGAGATCACTCCAAAACAGGCTCCGGCCAGCAGATGGCCGGCAGCCCGATCCGGCAGCAGGTTGACCAAGAGCGGAAAGGTAACCACCGCAACCATGCTGCCCCCTACAGAGAAGGCAAAGCGGAATTGGTTGAGCTGGGTGCGCTCGTCGTAATCCTGGGTCAGCTCCGCTGTCAGGGAGGCGTAGGGAATATTGGCCGCAGAGTAGAAGGTATTGAACAAGAGCGACACCGCCAGGTAGTAGGCAAACAGGGGGCCAATCCGACCGGGAAAAGGGATCCACCACTGGGCCAGGAACGTGAGGCCAAAGGGGAGGGCTGCAAACAGCAGCCAGGGGCGGCGACGGCCCCAACGGGTGCGGGTGCGGTCGCTGAGGATGCCGATGATGGGATCGTTGATGGCATCCCAAAAGCGAGTGATGGCGTAGATGCTGCCGGCTAGGCCTGCTGCCATGCCAACGGTATTGGTGAGAAAGGGCAGCAGGAAAAAGATGAGGATGTTGGCCGTCATGCCTGTGCCCAGATCCCCCACCCCATAGGCCAGCTTCGTCCACAAACTGAGTCGCTGTCTGGTCATCATGTCCCCCTGGAATGCCAGGATTCCAGTGTAGGGGGTAGGTGGAGATTTCTTTTTTGGGGATCCCTGGAAAAGCTGATCAAAATTCAGGGTCTTCTCCCAGTTCCCGTAGCCGCTGGGCCAGTCGTTCGGCTCGGGAGCGTTCCAATTCTGCCCGCTGCCGTTCCAATTCAGCCCGTTGCCGTTCCAATTCAGCCCGCTGCCGTTCTAGTTCAGCTCCCGTAGGCAACAATTGCCCTGCCCTATCATACCAGCGCACCCAAAAGCGTTCTCGCCCCTCGTAGGATCCCCACCACCGACCGATACTCAAGTCCAAATCGGGCAACAGAATTGGGGGATGTTCTCCAGCGCCTGAGCCGGGGAGCAGCTCATAGTGTCCGCCCTGGAGTTGATAAACATTCAGCTCATCGGTCTCTAGCTCGAAGGTGACGTAGTAGGGGATCCGCAGCCGCCTTTCGTAGAGCTGGAATTTGGCTTGTCCGGGTTTTTCTTCCCCCTGGTCGTTGCAGATGATCTCCAAGATGAGAATAGGCAAGATATTCCCTTCATCCCAAACCACATAACTTTTGCGGGCAGTGCCATCCCGCCAACGGGGAACCCCCAGCACCAGAAACAAATCTGGAACAATGACCTGCCGGGGTAGGGCGTAGTAAAGGCCCATATTGCAAGCCACAAAAAAGTCTTGCCGATCTGACCAGTGCAGCAGCAGCGGTTCCCGGAGGAGGGGGTATTGGCGGCCTTGATCCTCGTTGTCCAAGGGGGTGTCGTCTGTATCAGGCAAGTCGTGCTGGGTGGGCCAGCGATAGGGGGCGATGGTCATGGCCAGGCAGGAGCAGTATGCCTCCACTGTAGCGAATGGGTTAGGACTGCATTTGGCTCATGGCTTCCAGATCCAGCACCTTGGCCACCTGTTCCGGGGTCATCAAGTTGCGCTCTAAGACAATTTGCCGAATGGGCTGGCCGGTTTCCAAAGAAGCCTTGGCCACTTCTGCAGCTTGCAAATAGCCGATGTAGGGGTTGAGGGCGGTCACCAAAGCCAGCGTCCCTTCTGCGTAGCTACGGCAGCGCTCCGGTTTGGGGGTGATGCCTTGAATACAGCGCTCGGCAAAGACCCGCAGGCTGCTGTTCAGAATCTGCAGGCTGTGCAGGAGGTCATAGGCAATCAGGGGCATCATCACGTTCAGCTCAAATTGCCCCGCTTGGGCTGCGAGGGTGATGGCGGTATCCAGCCCAATCACCTGGAAACAGACCATGTTCAACATCTCGGCTATCACCGGGTTGTACTTGCCAGGCATGATGGAAGAGCCGGGCTGCACCGGCGGCAGTTGGATCTCCTTCAGGCCGGTCTTGGGGCCAGAATCCATCAGCCGCAGGTCGTTGGCCAGCTTGATGCCATCTTGGGCCAGGTTGCGCAGGGATCCCGACAGATGCACAAAGGGGGCCATGCTCTGCATCGCCGCCATGGGGTGGGGAGCAGGGGTGAGGGGCAACTGGGTATACTCTGCCAGCCGTTGCACCACCTTTTGCCGGTACTGGGGATGAGTGTTGAGGCCGGTGCCGACGGCGCTTCCCCCCAGCCCCAAGCTGCACAGGGCCTGGCTGGCCTCCTCAATCCAGCGACGGTGTTGGGCAAAGATGGCCGCGTAGGCGCCGAAGCTATCCCCCAGCCGCACTGGCACCGCATCCTGCAAATGGGTGCGACCGGCCTTGAGGATGCCGCGAAACTCTTGGGCCTTCTGCTCCAGCGCCGCTACCAAATTGTCCAGCGTGCCCAGAAAATCCCGTCGCACCCGCAGCAGGGCAGCCAGACGAATGGCGGTGGGGATGACATCGTTGGTGGACTGGCCGTAGTTGACATGGTCGTTGGGGCTGACCCGCTCGTAGCGGCCCTTGGGCTCCCCCAGGATCTCCAGAGCGCGGTTGGCCAGCACTTCGTTGACGTTCATGTGGTGGGAGGTGCCCGCCCCCGCCTGGTACACATCCACCACAAATTGATCCCGCAGGGATCCCTGGAGGATCTCATCCGCCGCTTGGACAATCGCCTTGGCCACCTCTGCCGGAATGCACCCCAGCTCGCCGTTGACCTCCGCCGCCGCCTTTTTAATCAGCACGCAGGCCTCCACATACTCTGGCAGGGGCTTGAGGCCGCTGATGGGGAAGTTCTCCAGGGCACGGGCGGTCTGGATGCCGTAGTAAACCGACTGGGGTAGTTGCCGCTCCCCCATTGAGTCTCGTTCGCTGCGCACCTCAGCCAAGGCTTTTCCTCCCCCGTTCGCGGATCCTTGGGCTAGCTTCCGGCAGCCTTCTCTGAGGGTGTCTCGACGGCTGCAGATAAGTTTTGTAAAGTAGCCTGCAACTGCTGGCTGAGGCGCTCGTTGTTCTCTGCCAAGACCAACACCATGGCCGCACAGGCCAGATGCACCCCCGCTCGAAATTCTGCCGAAGACTTGTACTGGATCAGCGCTTCGCTATCCCCTTCCCGCGGGCTGAGGATGAGCTGAACCGACTTTTGGGCCAACTCTGTCAGTTCCCGTTCCGTTAAACCGAGCTGCACCGCTTCTGCCCTCCCTGCTGGCCGACAAACAACCTTTGATCCCATCAGGATCGCCACTTTGGTATCCTACCGCGGTTGTTGCCCCAATCTGGCAGGATCCCCAAGTGAGCGGGCCTTGACAACGCTTGACGGCTCTAGAAAGAGACGGAAAATGCCGGTTAGTATAGGTGCAGCCTGCCTTGGCCTGCGGGCCAGTGGCCGACTTTGATTGGAGAGTCCAAACTCAGGGTTCGGCACTGCTCCGAAGGGGGCTAGTCCTACTTAGCATTTGTCTTGTGTTGTTATTTCGTTGAGAGAGGAAAACTTGACCGTAGAGCGTCCACCTGACCGCTTCCCCCGCAAGCAGCGCGCAGAGCTGCCGGCTATCAACGAGCGCATCCGCTTCCCCAAAATCCGCCTTATCGATACCGACGGCACTCAGTTGGGGATCATGAGCCCGCGCGAAGCCCTGCGCCTGGCAGAAGAAAAAGATCTGGACTTGGTCTTGGTGAGCGAAAAGGCCGACCCGCCCGTCTGCCGCATCATGGACTACGGCAAGTTCAAGTTTGAGAAGGAGAAGAAAGAACGGGAGGCCCGCAAGAAGCAACACACTGCCGAGATCAAGGAAGTGAAGTTTCGCTACAACATCGGCGAGCACGACTACAACGTGCGCCTGCGCAGCGCCCAACAGTTCTTGGGGGATGGAGACAAGGTGAAAGCCACGGTGATGTTCCGCGGTCGTGAGGCCCAGCACGCCGAGTTGGGGGAAGAATTGCTGCACCGCTTGTTCAAAGACTTACAAGAAGTGGCGGAAATGCAGCAGCCCCCCCAAAAGGAAGGGCGAAACATCACGATGATTCTCTCTCCCAAAAAATCGGTCTGAGGAGGGATCCCACCCATGCCCCTTGCCGTTGGGGATCCGGCTCCGGAGTTCACCCTGCCCGATGCCGAGGGCAATCCCATCAGCTTGAGCCAGTTGCGGGGACAGCGGGTGGTGCTCTATTTTTACCCGCGGGACAACACCCCCGGCTGCACCCAAGAAGCCTGCGGCTTTCGGGATGCCTACGCTGACTATCAAGCCCACGGCATCGCCATCTTGGGGGTGAGCGCCGACGATGCCCGTTCCCACCAAAAATTTGCCCAGAAGCTGCAACTGCCCTTCCCCCTGTTGGTGGATGAGGGGGCCAAGGTGGCCAGGGCTTACGGGGTCTATGGGCCGAAAAAGTTCATGGGCAAAGAGTACAACGGCATTCACCGCACCACTTTTGTTATTGATCCGGAGGGGAAGATCGAGGCCGTTATCACCAAGGTCAAGGTGGAAACCCACGCAGCGGAGCTGCTCAAGCAGTTGACCGGCTCTTAGGCTTTCCGGTGGGAGTTCGGCAGACCTGCTGCTGGGCTCGTTGTTCTGGAACCTGAGCCAAGACGGGAACGAAAAGAGCAAAAAAAGATGTAAAGTGCCGGTATTGATTCCTCGTGGGCTAGGGCCGTGTCCCGACGCAGCCGTACCCTCAAGTCGATTCACGACAGCTACCAAATGTTGGGTTTGGCCGGCCAAGGGCAGTACGGGCGTGTATTCTGTGCCCGTCCCCGTCAAGGAGGAGACCTGGTGGCCCTGAAGGAGCTGCCGGCGGAGCGCTTTCCCACCCAAAATCTGCTGCGGGAGCTGCGCCATCTGCTCACCCTCAACCACCCCAACATTACCCGCTGCTACGCCCTCGAACATGCCCGCGAAGGTCGCTACCTGGTGTTGGAGTACTGCGAGGGAGGCACGCTGCGGGAGCTGATCGACCAGGTGGAGCAAGGGCTGTGGCTGCCGGTCAAGCAGGTTTTGGGCTTTGTGGATCAGATTTTGGCCGGGTTAGATCATGCCCACCGGCAGGGGGTGATCCACTGCGATGTCAAGCCCGAGAACATCCTGCTCAAGCCCACGCCCCAGGGCTGGCAACTGAAGTTGACGGATTTTGGCATCGCCCGTCGCCTGCAGCCTGCTGCCGGCGAGATCACCGCCACCGGATCCCCTGCCTACATGGCCCCGGAGCGGTTTTATGGCCAGTTCAGTCCCGCTTCCGATCTCTACGCGGTGGGGATCATCCTGGTGGAGCTGCTGACGGGCCGACGGCCTTTTTCCGGATCTCCCGGCCAGTTGATGCACGCCCACCTCAACCAGCCGTTTGTCTGTCCAGAAGGGATCCCTGCCCCGCTGCGGGAGGTGCTGGAGATAGCCCTACGCAAGTTGCCCTTGCGGCGGTTCCGCACTGCTGCCCAAATGCGGTCGGCTTTGGCGGTGGTTGCCCAAGAGTGGCAAGAGCCGGCCAGTTGTTGGGTTGGCCCTCGCCTGCCCAGATGGCCGCCCCCTGGGGTACAGGTTTGGGATCTGCCGGATCTGGGCTCTGTTGACACTGGCGGGATGGAGTTCCTGGCCGAGCAAAAGTTCTGCATCTGCGAGGATCCCAGCGGCTCCAGATCCCCGCTGCTGTTGCGGGTGACCCCCCAGAGGCTGGAATGGCTGGAGCTCCAGAACCTTGCCCTGGGATCCCCTGCTTTGGCCCGTTTTTCCCTGGACGAGCCAATTCGGGCGGTGCTGCCCTTGAACACCTTCCCGGAAGCCCTGGCCTTCTCCCGAAGCAGCCTTTTGCACCTCAGCCCCAGCCGCATCCGCACCTTGCTCAGCTTTGAGGAGGATTGGCAGGCCACCTGGCTGGCAGAGCGACAGGAGCTGGTCTGGGCCACCGCCCAAGAGTTGGGGGCCGTACAATGGCAGCCGGCCACGTCGACAGGAACACAGCCTTTCCCCGATTCCCGCTGCTATTTTCGTTGGCCTTGGCAGGGATCCCTGTCCCGCTTGCTGGCCCTCTCGGAGCATCTGGTTTTGTTGACAGGTGTGGGGCAGCAGTGGGTGGAGATGAGCCTCTTGCCCTATCCCAAGGGACACCATCCCACTGTCGCGACCGGCTGGTCTCTGCAGACGGGATCCCAGCCCATTCGCTATCGCCTGCCCTTGGATCCCCAAGGGGGGGTGATCAGCTTGGGAGAACGGTTGCTCTTTGCGGCAACAGATGAGGGAAGGGAAGGCCAGCAAGGTTGCTGCCCCTATCTCCACTCGGTGCAGGTGAATCCGCTGCGGGTGCGCCGCTGGTTCTTGAAAGGGCAACCTGTCCAGATGGCCAAGGCCCCTTGGGGCGTGCTGCTGCTGTGTCGAGAGGGCGAGCAATCCACTTCCCTCTGGCTGTACAGTGAAAAAGGGGATCCCTTGGCCCAAGTAGCTGTGCCTAACGGCTCACAGGTGTTGCAGGTGGGCCAAAGGGGCAAGATTTGGCTGCAGGTGCCCAAAGCAGAGAAATCTCACCTGTCTCAGCTTTGGCAATTGGATCTGAACTGCTTGCCGGTGAGTGGACAGCCTTCCCAGGTGATGCTGTGCGACCCAGCGATCTAGAGTTTCGCCAAGGACTCCGTCCCGCTGTCGCGACCGGACTCGGCCAGAACCGCTATCAGCCCTTAAGATCAAGTTTGAAGATCAAGTTTGGCCAGATGCCCGGCCAGCTCTGCTGGGCTGTGGACCAGGGGAGTGGTGATCTGTCCAGCCTGTTGGAGAACAAGCATGAGTCAGTATCTGCCGGAACCTGCTGCTGTGGAGGAGGATCCCAGCTTGTTGGTAGAGCGGCTGCGCCGCAAAGAGGGCCGGTGGCTGGATTGGGCCAAGGCCTGTCAAGCTTTGCAACGACAGAAAATGACTCCCCAGGCCATCTTCGAGGCAACCGGGTTTGAGCCCATTCACCAAAACCAGATCCTTGTTGCGGCCCAGGTTTACGAAGGGATGGCCAAAGCAGGAGCCAGCCCAGAAGTTCTGGGGCATTTTGCCCATAAAGGCAGCGATATCCTCTACGAGTTGCGCATTCTCTCCCCACAGGATCGGGTTCGGGTGGCGGAATTCATCTTCAGTCGCCATTTGCATGCCGCTGATGCTCACGAGATCGCCCGCGCCGTGAAAAATTATGCCCAGCTCCAGCAGCTCCCGGAAGGGTTTACGGATCACCCCGGCGATGCGGTGGCCTATCAAGCCTGGCGGACGGCCCAGCAAACCCGCGATCTGCAGGAGCGAACTCGGGCTATCGGTCGAGCGTTTCAGTATGTCCACAGTGATACAGCCCGCCGACAGGTGGAGCAGCTCTTGTCCACGATTGCCACCAGCTCCCGCCCCCAACGCAGCGTTTTGCCCAAGCTGTCGGTGTTTCGCCTGGAAGAAGATCTGCCGCGCCTGCTGCCGGTGGCCGGATCCCTGCCTCTTGCAACTGCCGCCTGGGAAGGGATCCCCCCCAGCGAGCCGCAAGGGCCCTTTGGCTGGGTCAACAGCCCGGCGGAGCAGACTTGGATGGCCTTGCCTGCTTGGCCGGTGATTCAAAAGGCCGGGGATCCGGTGATCCTTCAGGTGGAAAACCGGCTTTTGGGATCCCTGTTGGGTTTGCCGGTGCCTGCCGGTGAAGAACAGGATCCGGTTTTGCTGGTGGTCGATCGCGCCGCTCGGGTTTGGGAGGGAGCTCAGATGGCGGGATTTTTCCTGGTGGATCGGGCCGGATCCCTGGCGGTGGAGTGGATAGAAGACTCGCCCTCCTCTCCCCTGTTGGGCCAGGTGCTGATGGCCGTGCGCCCCCCGCGGGTTTTCGATGAGGTGCTGGCTCAGGATCCCTGGCAGTTGGAAGAATAGGCGTTGGGATCCCGCCGTTGTAGCCATTCGTGCTAGTGGTGCAGAGCACCGCGCCTGGACTCGCCCCCATGGCCTCACCCATGGCCTCAATTGAGCAAGGCCAAGTTATCCCGGTGGACGGCAGTATCAACCCCTTCGTAGCCCAGGATGCGGGGAATCTCGGCGGTTTTTTTGCCCTTAATCTGCCGCAGCTCCTCGGCGCTGTAGTTCACCAGGCCCCGCGCCACCTCCTGGCCGCTGGGATCGCACAGGCGCACGGCAGCCCCCGCCTCAAACTCCCCAGAAATGGCTGTGATCCCTGCCGGCAACAGCGAGCGCCCTTGCTCGCACACCGCTCGTACCGCCCCCTCATCCAAAGTCAAAGATCCCTCGGGGATGAGGCCGTAGGCAATCCATCGCTTGCGGGCGCTGGCGGGCTGAGGAGCCGGATCAAAGCGGGTGCCGATGGCCTCGCCGGCCAGAATTGCCGGGATCTGCTCAGGCCGTTTGCCATTGGTGATCACCACCGTTACCCCTGCAGCTGTAGCAATTTGAGCAGCGGTCAGTTTGGTGGCCATGCCGCCGGTGCCCCAGCCGCTTTTCCCCTGGGCTTCGGCCTTCACCTGTAGCGGGATCCCGGGCAACACCCGCTCAATGGGCTGGGCAGAGGGATCTCGGTTGGGGTCAGCCGAATAGAGCTTGTCCACATCGGTGAGCAGGATAAGCCACTTGGCCTGCACCATGCTGGCCACTAACGCCGAAAGCGAGTCGTTATCGCCGAATTTCAGCTCCTCCACTGCCACCGTGTCGTTTTCATTGACGATGGGAATAACCCCCATCTGCAGCAGTTGGGCAAAAGTGCGATTGGCGTTCACGTAGCGGCTGCGCTCCACCAGATCGCCGCGGGTGAGCAGCACTTGGGCAATTGGCTGGTTCAGAGCCGAGAAGAGGTCATCGTAAAGGCGGATCAACCGCCCCTGTCCCACCGCAGCCACCGCCTGCTTCTCGGCAATAGCCGTCGGTCGTTGCCGCCAGCCAAGGCGAGCACAGCCCACCCCCACCGCCCCAGAGGAGACCAAGATCACCGCATACCCCTGCCTGCGCAGGTGGGTCAGCACCTCCACCAGCGGCCCCAACACCGAAAGACGCAACAAGCCGGTCTGAGTATCTGTCAGGCTGGAGGTGCCGATCTTCACCACCACCGTCACGTCTGTTGTTGCCATCGCCGCTCTCAACCCATCCTCCCACCCCTCTATTCACCATAGCGCCACCATAGCGGAGTCAAGACGCAGCTGTATTGACCAAAAGGCGCGGCAAGCCCCGTCCTTCAGGGCAGGGAAGGATAGCGCGAACCGTAGCCTATATCGTTGTCATCACGCATAGGTCAAGAATACGATTGAGCGGTGCAACGACTTCAAGCCTTCAAGTACGAATTGCTGCCCAACGGCCAGCAGGAACGGCAGATGCGCCGCTTTGCTGGCTCCTGCTGGTTCGTCTACAACAAAGCACTGGCGTTGCAGAAGGAGCGTCACGAGCAAGGTCAGAAAAAGCTAGGCTATGCGGGCTTGTGCCAGCTGCTCACCGAGTGGCGCCACAGCGCAGATACAGCGTGGCTGGCGGATGCGCCGGTGCATCCGCTGCAACAGGCGCTCCAGGATTTGGAGCGGGCCTACAGCCACTTCTTCGCCCAACGCGCCGGCTTCCCGAAGTTCAAGAAAAAAGGCCGGTCGGACAGTTTCCGTTATCCCGAGCCCAAGCAAATCCAGCTGGACCAGGCCAACAGCCGCATCTTTCTGCCCAAACTTGGCTGGCTGCGTTATCGCAATAGCCGAGAAGTGCTAGGCAC
>NZ_JBSSDE010000007.1:0-103218 GCF_054060435.1 Thermostichus sp. MS-CIW-34
GCGAGGTTTCGCAGTGTGCGGGACAGGTCGCATACGCTGCAATTCAACGCCGGCAACTTTCGCAATGGGACGTGGTATCCGAAACTCACCCGAGGTTTGGCGTTCCGTGCATCCGAGGAGATGCCCAGAGAGTGGGCACGTGGAACTGAGCTAATGCGGGTGAAAGACAGATGGTATGCCATCTTTCCTGAGCCCGTGAACGAGCAGTGTTCGTTAGCAAAGGGGGTGATCGCACTTGATCCTGGAGTAAGAAGCTTCCTTACAGGGTTTGATGGGGCGGGCTTTGTAGATATCGCCAAGGGGGACTTTGGTAGGATCGTTCGGCTGTGCTACCACCTAGACGATCTGCAGTCCAGGCTGAGTAAAGCACCGAGACCCAAGCGTAGGCGAATGCGGCAAGCGGCGTTTCGTCTGCGGGAGAGAATCAGGAACTTGGTGGACGAGTGCCATCGCAAGGTAGCGGCGTTCCTGACGGATAACTACCGATTGATATTCCTCCCCACTTTCGAGTCAGCCAAGATGGTTGCCAAGGCGGGGAGGAAGTTTGGTAGCAAGACAGCAAGGGCGATGCTCACCTGGGCGCACTATCGGTTCCAGCAGTTCCTGAAGTTTCAAGCCAAAAAGAAAAACGTGGTTGTCGTGGAAGTATCGGAAGCGTACACCAGCAAAACCTGCACTAAGTGCGGGCACATCCACACGAGGTTAGGTGGCGCAAAGGTGTTTAGATGCCCAAAGTGCAACCATAGGCTACCACGAGATTGGCAAGGCGCTCTGGGTGTTATGCTCAGGGCTTTGCGGGATACCGCCTTTCTGTTTGGACTCCGTCCGAGTAGCGCGGTCGCGTCAGCGTCGCGTAGCGACAACGGAAACGGACAGAATGCTATCGCTTCACCGCTGAGCAGTAATGCTTAGCAGTGTTCAGCGTAAATGTATCAGGAACTGCCTATGAGATCCCTTTTCCCTCTCTGCCTGGCCGGAGCGCTGCTCTGGGGATCCTCGCTGCCCGCCCAGACCCAGGGGATTAGGCCCCTCTTTCCCGAACCTTCCCAAACCCCGCTGCCCCCCAGTCCCGATATTCCCACCCTGCCCATTGTGCCGGATCCCCGGCCTGTGCCGGCAACCCCTGCTCCCCAGCGACCGCTGCCCAGGGGGAGTTTTGAGGAGATCAGCCGCTACCTCCGGGATCTCAACCGCGCCAAAAACCTGGCCCGCCAAGCTGCCGAGATCGCCAATGGGGGCCTACAGCGCTATCGCGCCGAAGCTTCCATGCACGGGGCAGCCATTGACTCGCCGTTTGAAGAGTTTGAAGACGCCTGGATCTTCACCTTCCGGGGGGGAGAGCCCGGCTTCGTCCAGCCCAGCATTGAAACCCAGGTGCGGGTGGACAGGCGCACCTTTCAAACCACCATCCTCTACAACGGCCCCATCCGCTCTCTGCGCTAAGGGATCCCTGGCATAATCAAAAAAAGGCAAGGGATCCAAGCTATGACCAAGTTTGTCTTCGTCACGGGCGGAGTGGTCTCCAGCATCGGCAAAGGCATTGTGGCGGCTAGCTTGGGTCGCCTGCTCAAATCCCGCAACTACACGGTGTCGATTTTGAAGCTGGATCCCTATATCAATGTGGATCCCGGCACCATGAGCCCCTACCAGCATGGGGAAGTGTTTGTTACCGACGATGGCGCCGAGACGGACTTGGACTTGGGCCACTACGAGCGCTTCACCGACACCAACATGTCCAAGCTCAACAACGTTACCACCGGCTCCATCTACCAGGCCGTGATCCACAAAGAGCGGCGCGGCGATTACCAGGGCAGCACGGTGCAGGTGATCCCCCACGTCACCCAAGAGATCAAAGAGCGGATCCGGCGAGTGGCCCGCGAGACCAACCCCGATGTGGTGCTGGTGGAGGTGGGGGGCACGGTGGGAGATATCGAGTCTTTGCCCTTTTTGGAGGCCATCCGCCAATTTCGCAAGGATGTGGGCCGGGCCAACGTGGCCTATGTGCATGTTACCCTGGTGCCTTTGATCAAGGCGGCAGGGGAGATGAAAACCAAGCCTACCCAGCACTCGGTCAAGGAGTTGCGCTCCATTGGCATCCAGCCAGATGTGTTGGTGTGCCGCTGCGAGCAGCCCCTGCCCCGCAGCATCAAAGAGAAGATCTCCGAGTTTTGTGACGTGCCGGTAGAATGCGTCATCCAGGCGCAGGATGCCCCCAGCATCTACGACGTGCCTCTGGTGCTAGAGCAGGAGGGGTTGGCGCAGCGGGTTCTGGAGATTCTCAACTTGGATCCGCAGCAGCCAGATCTACGGGAGTGGGAGCTCCTGGTGCAGCGGCTGCACCACCCCCAAGAGCAGGTGGAGATTGCCAT
Organism: Thermostichus sp. MS-CIW-34; assembly: GCF_054060435.1. NCBI lineage: Bacteria > Bacillati > Cyanobacteriota > Cyanophyceae > Thermostichales > Thermostichaceae > Thermostichus > Thermostichus sp. MS-CIW-34. The sequence continues at coordinate 2,370 of NZ_JBSSDE010000007.1, forward strand.
TGTCGGCAAATACGTGCGCCTTACAGATGCCTATCTTTCCGTGGCCGAGGCCCTGCGCCATGCTGGGCTAGCCCTCAATGCCGGTGTCACCCTGCGCTGGATCTCTTCTGAGGAAGTCGAGGAGCGGGGGCCGGAAGCCCTACTGGCTGGTGTGGATGGGGTAGTGGTGCCGGGGGGGTTTGGCAATCGCGGCATCGAGGGCAAGGTGGCTACCATCCGCTACGTGCGCGAGCAAGGCATTCCCTTCCTAGGGCTGTGTCTGGGCATGCAGTGCGCGGTGATCGACTGGGGATGTCACATTGCCCACCTGGAGCGGGCCAATAGCTATGAGTTTGATCCCGATACCCCCCACCCTGTCATCAGCCTGCTGCCGGAGCAGAAAGATGTGGAAGATCTGGGAGGAACCCTGCGGCTGGGCCTCTATCCCTGTCGCATCATGCCCAATACCCTAGCGGCCAAGCTGTATGGCGAGACCATCATCTACGAGCGCCACCGCCATCGCTACGAGTTTAATAACGCCTACCGCAGCCTTTTTCTAGACTCCGGCTATGTTATCAGCGGCGTCTCGCCGGATAACCGCTTGGTGGAGATTATCGAGCTGCCCAGCCACCCCTTTTTCATCGCCACCCAGTTCCATCCGGAGTTTCGCTCCCGCCCCAACCGCCCCCACCCCCTCTTTTTGGGGTTGATCGAAGCTGCCCTGCGCAGCCGCCCTCAGCCTCACCCCCTGCAGTTGCAGAAGATGGGCTAGTTGACAGATCCCTTGTCCAAAAGTGGGGGCACGCCTCTGGTCCTGGTTCTGCAGAGCTTTGCTGAACATAAACTGCTGCGGAATCCTGGGTTTCGCCTGTGGAGCAGCCGTGGCCTACTGCCTAAAACGAGGTCATCCAATCTGCCAAAATTTCCTGTCGGCGTGGATGGCGCAGTTTGCGCATGGCTCGTGCTTGAATTTGTCGGACGCGCTCCCGAGAGAGGCCGAAAAGCTGACCAATTTCGGAGAGAGTGTGTAGGTGGCCATCTTTCAGCCCATAGCGGAGCTTGAGAATCTCTTGCTCTCGGGGGCTGAGCTGCTCCAGCATCTCTTCCAGTTGGGCAGACAGCAGGTACAAGTCCATTTGCGATTCGGGAGTGGGGCCGTTGGCGGCCTCGATAAGCTGCATCAGCTCCCTATCCTCCTCTTTGCCAACTGGAGTATGTAGCGAAAGGGTTTGGCGACCGGCTTCCAAGAGGGTTAAGAGAGCGTCCAGCTTGTCGGGGGAAATCTCCAGAGCTTTGGCAATCTCTGCTTGGGTGGGGCGACGGTTTAGGGTCTCGGTCAGATCTCGCCGGATCCGCTTCACCTGGTTGAGCTTTTCTACCATGTGCACCGGGATCCGCACCAGGCGCCCCTGATTGGCAACGGCGCGGGTGATCCCTTGGCGAATCCACCAGTAGGCGTAGGTGGAAAACTTGTAGCCGCGTTCGCACTCAAATTTTTCTGCGGCCCGGATCAGGCCGATGGTGCCTTCTTGAATCAAATCCAGAAACGGCACACCGCGATTCAAATACTTTTTGGCAATCGAGACCACCAAGCGCAGGTTGGCCCTGACCAATTCCCGTTTCGCCCGTTCCCTGGCAGCTCCCCCCTCTGCAATCAGCCGTCCCAATTTCACTTCCTGCTCGGCATTGAGGAGTGGGTAGCGAGCCATTTCCCGCAAAAATACGCCCACTGAGTCTTCCGAAAGCGAGGCTTGGGTCGCTCGGTTGCCGGGTTTGCTGAGCCGTACCTCAACCCGCTTCAGTGGAGGAGGAGAGTTCTGAACAGCTACATTCGTCCCATTTGGTTGAGATTTCATACAAACTCAAGCTCAAGTTCACAAGCGGGTGTTAAGAACTTTACTCAGTACAGGATGGAGGCGGCTAACCTTTCAGCAAACCCAACTTCCTTCAGGGATCCCTGCAGACACAGGGCAGAGATCTCGCCGGATTTCAAGAGGCTACTCGATTTCTCTAGGTTCAGACTTCAGCTTTTGCTAAGGTGGGGCGCAGACTAAACACTTCCGTGATGGTAACGGTCAGCATCCGGTAGGATTGTTAAACTGACTACAGAGTTGACCTTGTTTTGCAGTGCACCATGCCACGCCAACGGAAGAAATCGGATTTGCCCAGCAAGATTTGTCTCACCTGTCAGCGACCCTTCACCTGGCGCAAAAAGTGGGCCGACTGTTGGTCGGAGGTGAAATACTGTTCTGAGCGGTGTCGCAATCATCGCCCCAAGGGATCCCTGCCTGCTTCCCGGCAAGACGGTTGGGACGGATAATGTTGTCTCAGGATCAGGACATAAGGGTTTGGATCTGTCGGGGTTGGCGATGCGGTTTCTCAAGTGGCTGTTGCACAATCCCCACGAGACAGAAGAGGAGGATCCCTTTTTGCGGGCCATTGCCCGCATCGAAAGCCTGATCTCGAAGCTGCTTTCAATTTTGATGATCGGGCTAATCACAGTAGCAGTGGTGGACTTGGCCCGGTTCTTGGTGGCAGATTTGTTGATGGAGCCAACTGGGTTTTTCTCCACCACTTTGATCGAGATCTTCGGCCTCTTTTTAAATATTTTGATTGCGCTGGAAATTCTGGAGAACATCACCGCCTACTTGCAAAAGCAGGTGGTGCAGGTGGAGCTGGTGATCGTCACCTCTTTGATTGCGGTGGCCCGCAAGATCATCATTTTCGATTTCGAGAAGCTAGGGGGGTTGGAGCTCATTGGCTTGGGGGCAGCGACGTTGGCCCTCTCGGTGAGTTATTGGCTGGTGCGGCGAGCCAAGCCTCCATCCAAGTCCGGGGAAAATTAGGCTAGGACAGAATCCTGGTAGGATAGGGGTGGAGCTTTCCTGCAAGAATTGTGCGTGCGCGATCTAAGTTGGCCAGCCTGGTGAAGTTAGCTGTGCTGATGGTGGTGCTTTGGGTGGGGTTGAGTGCTCTCCCTGTTTTGGCCCGCCCGCATTCTTCTCGCGATTTGCTCCTGGCACAACACTTGGGCAAACCCGTGAAAACCTACAACAATCCCCCCCCGATGGTGATCGACCCGGCCAAGTCCTACACGGCCACGATGGAGACCACCGCCGGCACAATGGTTCTGGAGCTGTTTCCTCAGGAAGCTCCCCTGGCCGTGAACAATTTCGTCTTTCTGGCCAACGATCACTTTTACGATGGCGTCATCTTTCACCGCGTGATCCGCGGCTTCATGATCCAGGGCGGGGATCCCACGGGTACGGGGCGGGGTGGGCCGGGGTACCGCTTTCCCGATGAGCCGGTGCAACGTCCCTACAGCCGCGGCACTTTGGCTATGGCCAACGCCGGCCCCAACACCAATGGCAGCCAGTTCTTCATCATGCATGCCGACTACCCGCTGCCGCCCAACTACACGATCTTCGGGCAATTGATCGAGGGAGAGGATGTGTTGGATAAAATTGCAACTGCGCCCACCGGCCCTCAGGATCGCCCCCTGAAACCGGTGGAGATCAAGTCGGTTCGCATCTTGGAATCCAATTAGGTTGGGCCAATCGGGTGGAACAGTTTGGTTAAATTAACTTGGCCTCTGGCCCCATTTTTGCAACTTGCCCCCAGGGGGACTCAGGTATGGAGTTCGCTAGGCCCCGGCGAATGTCCCCCCGCATTCTGGTTCTGGATTTTGATGGTGTGCTCTGCGATGGGCGGGCGGAGTATTTTGCCTCTTCCTGCCGCGTTTGTGCTCAGGTGTGGGGCTTGGCTCCTGCTCAGCTAGAGCCGCTGCGTCCTGCTTTTGACCGTCTGCGCCCGCTGATCGAGACCGGCTGGGAGATGCCTCTGTTGTTGTGGGGGCTACAGGAAGGGATCCGGGAGGAAGACTTGCGCCAAGACTGGCCGGGCTGGCGTCAGCAGTTGTTGCAGCAGTCAGGGATCCCTGCCCTCTCTCTAATCCAAGCGTTGGATCGGGTGCGGGATCGCTGGATTGCAGAGGATCTGCAGGGGTGGCTGGGGCTGCACCGGTTTTATCCGGGGGTGGCGGCCTGGATGCGCCAGCTTCAGGCTGCCGGGGAGCCGCGCTTGGCCATCCTCAGCACCAAAGAGGGACGGTTCATCCAGCAGCTCTTGGGCCGAGCAGGGATCCAACTGCCACGCCACCGCATTCTGGGCAAGGAGGTGCGCGCCCCCAAGGCCACCACTTTACAGCGGCTACTGGCTGCCGCCCAACTGCCGGCTGAGGAGCTGTGGTTTGTGGAGGATCGCCTGCAAACGCTGCGCCAGGTGCAGAGGGTGCCGGAGCTGGAGCAGGTTCTCCTGTTTTTGGCCGACTGGGGCTACAACCTGCCGGAGGAAAGGGAAGAGGCCGCTCGGGATCCCCGTCTCCATTTGCTCAGCCTGGAACAGCTTTGTCAGCCCTTTGACCGTTGGATTGCTTCTCCTCCCCCGCCGCGCCTTTCGATTAGTCCCGCCAGCTCGGAAGACTTGAGCCAGACTCGGCCCACCCCTGGCCGGAAACGCCCGGAAGCCGGTTTGGCCTCTCTGGTGCTGACCTTGGTAGAGCTGTTGCGGCAGTTGATGGAGGCGCAGGTGGTGCGGCAAATGGAGGCCGAGCGCCTTTCTGCAGAGCAGATTGAGCGGGCCGGCAGCAGCCTACAAGCCTTGCGGGAGCAAATTCGACACATCTGCAGCCTGTTGGAGATTGACCCGGCGGATTTGAACCTGGAGCTCGGAGATCTGGGCACCCTCCTGCCCCGCCAGGGGGACTACTACCCCGGACAACCCCACCGCGAGGGATCCCTGCTGGAACTCTTGGATCGGCTGATCCACACCGGCATCGTCATCGATGGGGAGATCGACCTGGGGCTGGCGGACTTGGATCTGATCCACGCCCGCCTGAAGCTGGTGCTCACCTCCAGCGCCAAGCTCTACTGAGCCCGTGGATTGAGAGTGCTGATGGAGACGATTGGGAGAAGAGATGCCTGAAGCGGGGAGAGAGACCAGAAATCGCGGTATGCTGGCTGTGGATCCCCTTAATCTCTCTTCATAGTCTTCTCCTATGGATGTCTTTGCCCCAACCGGAAACCTGTATGCCGGTGCCATTTGGCCAGAAGTGGTGGTTACCCTCACCCTCTTGCTCGTCTTGGTGGTGGATTTGGTCGGTGGTTCGGCGGCGCGCAAAAGTCTTCCGGCCCTCTCCATCTTTGGCTTGATCGGGGCCTTGGTGACCTTGGTGTTGCAATGGCAGCAGCCCCAGTTGGAGAGCTTCTTGGGCAGCTTTGCAGCGGATCCCGTCAGCATTCTCTTCCGTGGCCTGGTGGTGGGGACGGCGATACTGACCGTGATGATGGCGGAGCGCTACATCTCTCAGTCCGGAGCGCCCACAGGCGAGTTTTATGTGTTGCTGCTCACGGCCACCTTGGGGGGCATGTTCCTCTCCGGGGCGACGGACTTGATCCTGGTGTTTGTATCTCTGGAAACCCTGGGCATTGCCAGCTACCTGATGGCCGGCTACACCAAGCGGGATCCCCGTTCTTCCGAGGCAGCCCTGAAATATCTCTTGATCGGGGCCAGCAGCACAGCCATTTTTCTCTACGGCATGTCGCTGCTCTACGGCCTTTCGGGTGGGCAAACGAAGCTGGAAGCCATTGCCTCCTCTATGGGGGATGCCGGCTTGGCAGGGATCATCGCTTTGGTGCTCTGCATTGGTGGTATCGGGTTTAAGTTGGCGGCAGTGCCCTTTCACCAGTGGACTCCTGATGTCTACGAGGGATCCCCAACGCCGGTGGTGGCCTTTTTGTCAGTGGGATCCAAAGCAGCAGGCTTTGCCTTGGCGGTGCGCTTTCTGGCCACCGTATTTCCGGCCATGACGGAAGAGTGGCGGGCGGTGCTCTCGGTGCTGGCCATTTTGACCATGGTGCTGGGGAACGTGGTGGCCATTGCCCAAACCCGCCTCAAGCGGCTGCTGGCCTATTCTTCCATTGGACAGGCGGGCTTCGTTTTGATTGGCTTGGTGGCGGGCACCGAGGCAGGCTATGCCAGCTTGATCTTTTACTTGATGGTCTATTTGGCCATGAACCTGGGGGCCTTTTTGTGCATCACCCTGTTCAGCCTGAAGACCGGCACCGATGAAATTAGCGAGTACAGCGGCCTCTACCAGAAGGATCCCTTCCTCACCCTTTGCTTGAGCATTTGTCTGCTTTCGTTGGGTGGGTTGCCCCCTCTAGCAGGCTTCTTCGGCAAGTTGTACCTGTTCTGGGCCGGTTGGCAGGCAGGGGCCTATACCCTAGTGTTGGTGGGGTTGGTCACCAGCGTCATCTCCATCTACTACTACGTGCGGGTGGTGAAAACCATCGTGGTGAAAGAGCCGCAAGAGATGTCGGTTTCGGTGCAAAATTACCCCGAGACCAACTGGCAGGCAGAAGGTATGCCTGCTCTGCGGGTCGGTATGGTGTTGACTCTGGTGGCCACCATCTTTGCCGGGATTCTCTCCAACCCCTTGTTTACCTTGTCCATCCAGGCGGTGGAGCAAAGCCCGTTCTTAGGGTTCCCGACAGCACAAGCGCCCATTCCAGAGTCCGCGAGTCTTCAGGTGGCAGTCGATGGATCTTTGGGTTCATTGACTCAGCCCAGCCAAGGGTAGTCTGTAGTTTTTCAGGGATCCACCAAGCTGACCACAATGCGTCGGTTTTGCTTGCCTTTGCTTTCGATCTTGCTCACCACCAACTTGCCAATTTCTCCTGTCGCCCGTACATGAGTGCCGCCGCAGGGTTGCAAGTCCACATTCTCAATTTCCAGCAAGCGCACTTGCCCCTGTCCGGTGGGGGGCTTGACCGACATGGTGCGCACCAGGCTGGGATTGGCTTTTAGTTCTTCATCGCTAACCCAGCGGGGGTTCACGGCGTGGTTACCTTGTACCAAAGCATTGAGACGCACCCGTCAGGGTTTCTTTGTCGGGTTTTTCTCCAGGGATGTTAAAGTCCAATCGGCTTTTGCTTTCACCCACCTGACCCCCCGTAACGCCACCTTCTACCACTGCACAGAGCAGGTGTAGAGCCGTATGCATGCGCATGTGCCGATAGCGACGTTCCCAGTCGATGCTGGCGCTGACTGACTCCCCCAGACTGAGGGGTGGGGATCCCTCTGCCGGGATGTGGAGGATGCCCGTTTCCCCCTTTTGGGTATCGACAATCGGGATGACACGACCGTCCGATGTAATCAGGGATCCCGTATCGCCGGGTTGTCCACCGCCGGTGGGATAGAATACCGTCCGATCCAACTGGATCCCGTTATCCACAAGGGCAATTACCCGAGCCTGGCAGGTGGTGAGATAGGCCTCCGCCCGAAACAGTTCTTCCGTCATGAGTCATACAGTTGTGCTGTTGCAAACTGCCCTTCACCGTAGCCTATCCGGATCCCTGGGCTAAGTCAGGGCTTGCCGGGCCTTGGCGGAGATCCACTCGCTGATGAACACAGAAACGAAGATCACAAGCAGGATCATGCTCACCTGATTCCAGCGCAGGGTGTTGATGGAAGCATCTAGCTGTAGGCCAATTCCACCGGCACCGACCAATCCAACCACCGTAGACTCTCGCAAATTGATATCCCAACGGTAAATTGTTACCCCGAGGATGTTGGTGATCACCTGCGGCCAAATGGCATAGCTCAGTACCTGGGCACCGCTAGCCCCCGTGGAACGGATCGCTTCTACTGGTTCTTCGTTAATCTCTTCGATGCCTTCATAGATCAGCTTGCCCATAAATCCGACAGAGCGTAGGGCAATGGCTAAGGTTCCGGACAAGACCCCTGGCCCAAGAACAACCACCAGGATCAAAGCCCAAATCAGGGAGTTAACCGAACGGGTGCCGACGATGATGAACAGGGCGATGTAGCGCACCAGCAAATTGGGAGTGGTGTTGCGGGCTGCCAAAAAGGCCACCGGCACCGAAATCACAAAGGAAAGGGCCGTACCCAATGTGGCAATGGTGAGGGTATCCCAAAGGGGGCGCCAAAGCTGTGACATGTAGTCCCAACGGGGCGGTACCCCCCGCGAGAGCATTTCTCTTCCCTGGCGCGGTGCATCCAGCACAAAGCCCCAGGTGGTACGGTCTGCAATGAACTTAGCGCAGGCAAACATCAGTAACAGCAGAGCCAACCAGAAGGCATACTCAAGCAAAGTTTGCTTTTGATTGCGCCACTGCCAGGTCTTGATCCCACTGCTTTCCAGAACAGGCATTATTGCACCCTCTTGCGAATCCAACCAGAACTCAATTCCACCACCATCACCAGAGCGATAATCACAAGGATGATGGCAGAGGCCGTGTCATAGTCGTAGCGACGTAAGGAGGTGTTCAGGGTAGAGCCAATCCCACCGGCACCGACAATCCCCAGAATGGCCGCCTCCCGAATGTTGATGTCGAAACGATACAGAGTCAAGCCGATCATGCGGGGCAACACCTGCGGCACCACCGCGTAGCTGACCATTTGGAGCCAAGAAGCCCCCGTGGAGCGAATCGCCTCCACCTGTACTGCATCAATTTCTTCGATGTCTTCTGCCAAAAGCTTGCTGAAAAAACCCAAACTCCCAAAGATGAGGGTGAGCACTCCAGCAAAAGGCCCAAAGCCAAACATGACCACAAACAAAATGGCGATGATCACCTCTTGGAAGGTGCGCGACAGGGCAATCAGGCCACGACAAACCAGGTAGACCGGCATTGGCACCAAGTTGCGTGCGGCCCCAAACCCCACCGGAACCGCGACAATAAATCCTGCCACGGTGGAAATGGCGGCCATGGTCACACTTTCCAGCATCCCGGTGAAAATCAAGTTGCCGCGGGTGGTGAAATCGGGATGCAAAAAGGCCAACAAGAGACGGCCACTACGCTGCATACCGCGGGCTACCCGGGCTGGATCGAAATTGAGAGTAGAAAGCGCAAAGATCAGGTAAATGACCGCCCCAAGAATCAGTCCCCAGCGAACCCAAGGATTTTTAATCAAAGGTGGTGGCGACCATTGGCGCCCGCTCAGTGTCGTTGCCTGTGCCATGGGTGTGCTCCGCACTACTGACTTCTATTGACTTCTACTGACTTCTGCAAGGGATCCCTTAGTGGGTGGCTACTCCAGCCGAGACGGCTTCGTTTTCTTCGGAGTCTTGGGCTGGGCCAGAAGCATTCCAATCTTCTTCGCCGTAGATTTCGTTTAAGACGCTGGGGGTGAGGCGATTGGGGGGGCCATCATACACCACTTCCCCAAACCGCAAACCGACGATCCGCTGGGCAAACATTTGCGCTAGAGGCACATCGTGAATGTTGATGATCACCGATAGGCCCCGCTCTGAAGCCAGCTCGTTGATCAGGCGCATAATTTGGCGGGAGGTTTTCGGGTCCAAACTGGCGGTCGGTTCATCCACCAATAGCAGCTCTGGGTTTTGCAGGAGAGCCCGGGCGATTCCCACCCGTTGCCGTTGCCCCCCAGACAAAGCATCTGCCCGCTTATCGGGAAAGTCCGACAATCCCACTCGATCCAGTAAGCGGAAGGCTTCGTCGATGGTGGCTTGGGGAAACTTGCGGAACCAGCTTTGCCAAAAATTGACGTAGCCCAACTGACCCGAAAGAACATTTTCCATCACGGTCAGGCGCTCCACGAGGGCATATTCCTGAAAGATCATGCCGATTTTGCGTCGTGCTTGCCGCAACTCCCGGGTGTTCAAGCGAGTGAGGTCGATTCGATTGAGCCAAATGCTGCCACTGGTCGGCTCCACCAAGCGGTTGATGCAACGGAGCAGCGTACTTTTCCCAGCACCCGAAGGACCAATCAAGGCCACCACCTGCCCATCGGGAACTTCTAAGGTCACCCCTTTCAGGGCCATATCGCCTGTGGGGTAACGTTTGCTGAGGGAGTCGATACGTAGCATCTTGATAACCTACTTGAAGTGGACATTTGCAATTGCGGGCCTTCTAGAACCAGATGTTTGCAATCTTGAGAGAATTTTGAAATCAGAAGGGATCCCCTATGGCTTGCCCTGAACAAGGGATCCCGATTCTGTTCAGCCCACCTATTGGGGAGGGGCATTTTCTTGAATCAGCCGGATCACTTCCCAATCTTCCTTGTAGGTGATGGGAGCAAAGGAAGCTCGGTCAAAGGCTTCTGCCAACTTAGTGCCTGCAAAGTCAAAGGTATAGAAGGCCTCGCGGATTTTCTCCTGCAGCTGTGGATCCAAATTGTGAGCATAGCCAAATGGGCCGCTGGGGAAAGTAGCCGATTTGTAGAGGGTACGAAACTGATCGCACTGCACTTGTCCGGCGATGCACATGCGGTTGAGCACATCGTTGGCAATGGGGGCCGCATCGTAGTCTCCGTTGAACACACCCAAAATGGAGTTTTCGTGCCCCCCAGAGAAATTGGCTTCGTAGTCCACACCGTCCTTAAAGCCAGTTTCCGCCTCGATCAAAATACGGGCGCTGATGTAGCCGGAATTGGAGGAGGGCTGGGTGAAAGCAATGCGGCGGCCTTTGATGTCTTCTAGTTTTTCCAAGTCACTATCGATGCGAGTGATCACTTCCATTTCGTAGCCAAAGCTACCATCTTCCTTGGCAAAAACGGCGAAAGGCACATAGCCTGCTTGGTTCACAGCGCGGGGGGTACAGCCGGTGCAGGTGCCCATGATGTGTAAACGTCCGGCCCGCAGTGCCTCGGTTTGGGCGGCCTCGGAATCAACTGGCACAAATTGCACATCTTTACCGGTCACTTGCTTGAGGTAGTCGGTAAATTCCTGCCAGGTTTCTGAATAAACGGCGGGATCCTCGGAAGAAGTGTAGGAGATGAGCAAAGTGTCAGGATTGACAATTTGAGCGGGATCCGTCGGAGTATCCGCCACCAGATCCCCATCGGCATCACAATAGCGCTCATCCATGCCTGCCGGACGAGGGCAAGATTGAGCTTGAGCAGATTGATAACCCACTAGCACAGCAACCAAACCAGCCAGGGCAAGGCTTTTGGATAACAGACGAGCCACAGAGCAAAACGCCAACATTGCAAAAACCCCCGAATGCAAGATGAAGCAAACCGTTATCAGCTAAAAAACACAAAAGTGGGCGAGAAGATCCAGCTAATCAAGAGACTTGATGTGAATTCATAAGCTACAGAATCCAAAGAAGAGCTGCAAAACTCACGTCGCCTAACGAAACTTAATAATATAGTAGCGCTGTTTGACCCCTGTAGAGTTAAGACAGGTTTAATAGGAAGTTAAGAGTGGGTTATCACATACTCGTCGAGATGGGGTATGGACGGAACCAGCCAGTGCGATTTCTCTAGATTCAGCTCTAGATTCAGAACTATGTAAATCAGGGATCCTCTCTGGGCAGGGGATCCCTGAGGACTGCCTAAAGCGTATATTCCACGCCCTCTTCTTCCTGAATGCGACGGATGATCTCCCAGTTTTCTTGATAAGTAATCGGTGCAAAAGCTACCCGGTTAAAAGCTTGTCGCATGGCTGTGCCCTCAAACTCAAAAGTAAAGAAGGCTTCTCGGATCCTTTCTGCCAGCTCAGGGTGGAGATTGTGGGCATGGCCGAAAGAGCCGCTGGGGAAGGTCTCCGATTTGTAGAGGCTGCGGAACTGGCTACAATCCACTTGCTCGTTGAGGCACATGCGATTAAGCACATCGTTGGCAATGGGGGCGGCATCGTAGTCTTCGTTGAACACACCCAAAATGGAGTTTTGGTGGCTGCCAGAAAACTCGGCGATGTAGTCTCCTGCCTCATCATCCAAGCCTGTCTCTTGTTTGATCAAAATGCGAGCACTGATATAACCGGAGTTGGAGGAAGGATGGGTAAAAGCTACACGACGACCGGCAATATCATCGAGGGCTTGAATATCGCTATTCACATGAGTGATCACTTCCATCTCGTAGCCGATGGATCCATCTTCTTGTTGGAAAATGGCAAAGGGCACAAAGCCGGCAACATTCACGGCTACAGGAGTACAGCCTGTGCAGGTACCCATAATGTGTAGACGTCCAGCGCGCATTGCCTCGTACTGAGCAGCCTGAGAATCGGCAGGGACAAATTGCACCCGTCTACCGGTGACTTCCTCTAAGTGAGCGGTGAATTCAGCCCAGGTATTGGCATAGACAGCTGGCTCTTCTGAGGAGGTATAAGACACCAACAGCACTTCCGGATCTACCCACTCCGAGGGATCCTCCGGCAAATCGGCAACCAGATCCCCCACCCGATCACAGTAGCGGGCATCCATTTGAGGAGGGCGGGGACAGTCTAGACGAGCCTGAGAAAGGCTGCTGCCCAACCCCAAGGTGACAGCTCCCGCCAATCCAGCTCCCATCACCAGCTTTCCCAACGGGATCCGAGTTCCAAAAGAAGATAGTGTCATCATGAATAAAAGCTCCCAACTATGGCAATCAACAAGAGCATCTGACGAACCCAGAAGAGGTAAAAATTCCTCCTCTAGGCCCTAGAAGTCTTGCCTGAAAAGCAAAAACCATCTCAAATTCATTGAGATGGTTCATTCATTTGTATTTATGTCATATTACAGTTAATAAATTTTTAAGAAGAGTCTAGGATCTCGTTAAGGTTGCTCCATTAGCGCCCGCCAATCACAGCGATGTAGTTGGTCACCCATTCGTAGTAGGGCACGCAATCCATACGTCCATCGCCACAATCGGCCACAGGAGTTTTCCAGAAGAAGATGCGCTCAAAATTGTCGATGCCATTGGTCTTGCATCCCTCTGGCCCCAGCAGCTCGCTGGCCTGACAAGCGGCGGGCACCACCGGCACCGAGCCAAACCAAGCCGCCAGATCCCCCTGCACCTTCGGGTTCAGAGAATGTTCCATCCACAGGTAGGCACAGTTGGGGTGTTTGGCGGTAGCGCTGAGCATGGTGGTATCTGCCCAGCCGGTGGCTCCCTCTTCCGGTATCACACTGGCGACAGGTTGACCTTCGGATCGCAACAGATTGACCTGGAAGGGCCAAGAGCTGGAGGCCACTACCCCTTCGTTGACAAAGTCATCCACCTGCACCGCCGCATCGTGCCAGTAGCGTCCAACCAGTTGCCGCTGCTGTCGCAATAGAGCTAGAGCAGCATTGAACTGTTCGCGGGTCAGCTCGTAGGGATCCGTGATGCCCAATTCTGGGCGGTGGGCCTTCAGGTAGAGGGCGGCATCGGCAATGTAGATGGAGCCATCGTAGGCTTGGATGCGGCCCTTGTTGGATTTGCCGTCTGGCAGGATTTTTTCTTCAAACACCACATCCCAACTGGTGGGGGGTTCCGGGAAAACCTTTGTGTTGTACATCAACACGTTGGATCCCCATTGATAGGGCACGCCGTAATGCTTGCCATCCACGGTATGCCAGGGAGCATCCCGCAGGCGCGGGTCGATGGTCTCCCAACTGGGGATCAGGCGGGGGTTAATCTGCTGTACCCGTTCCCCTTTGATCAGGCGTAGGGTGGCATCGCCGGAGGCCGTCACCAGATCAAAGCCGCCCTCATTCATCAGGGCTACCATCTCATCGGAGGTTGCCGCCACCTTAACGCTGACTTGGCAGCCGGTTTCTTTCTCAAACTCGGTCACCCAGTCATAGGCGGGATCCGTTTCTCCCCGTTCGATATAGCCTGCCCAGGCCACAATCGAGACCGCCCCCTCTGGGCGGCCCAAGCGATACAGGGGCCCGCGAGCAGCATGGGCGGAATGGGAGGTCAGCAGCAGCGTGAGCAAGGCCAAGCCCAATGAGAGCAGAAGAGTTAGCCAGAGGCGAAACAGAATAGACCCCAGCTTCTTGGCCTGTAGGGGAATGAAGGGGTTCAGGTTGGCCATCACAGGCTTCTCCCAGGCAACAACTGCGCTGGCATCAAGGGTAGATCATTCCTCGAAGAGATCCCGCTACATTGAAAACAATCTCGACAACTCTCTATTCGACTCCACAGTTCTGGATCCCCCTCAATGGTTTCACTGTTGCCCAAGGATGGGATTCCGTCTCGCTCAAGCGACCAGCAGGGCGGGGTCAAAGCAATGGCACCGCAGGGAATCAAATGCCCTCTAGGCTGACGTTGAGAAAGCGGGCGATCTCGGCTGCTTGGTTTTCGATCTCCATCAGGGGGGGAGGCTGGCCCACTCCGGTGAGGGGGATGTCACCGCGTCCTTTCACCCGCAAGTAAATGGCTCGGCGGGGGTTAAGCCCCTCTCTCAGCTCCACCCGCAGGCTCTGCACCTCGGCAAAGTCATACTCCAGGCGGACTTCACGGTTTTTGCCCGGAAAGCCTCGCCGTACCAGAGTTATCTTCTGCGTGCGCCGGTCGAACTCGTTGTAGCCGCCCCCCAGGTTCCAATACAAACTCAACCATTGGTACAGTCCCGCCAGGGATCCCAGCACCCCGTAAAAGAGCATGGCAATGCCTTGGGGAATAAACACCAGGCTGGCGGGATCGGAAAAGGGGAGCAAATTGCGGTGGAGATAGCTGGAAAGGCCAGCCAAGGTAAAGCCCAGCCCTCCCCCCGTCAGCGCCACCGCCCAAAAGTACACGCTGGGCCGCCGCGACCCAATCACGGTGTAGCGCAGCAAATCGGCAGAACGGATTTCAGGAACAATGGCGGACACAGTTGGGATCCCTGCGGGTTTTCCAAGGTTGGCTTCTCTCATTTTATTAGGTGGCAAGGGCTCTCCCCGGCAGAGGGGCGCTCAGGGGACTGTCAAGAGCTAGAGCCGCCTGGGGAATGGGGGCGGAAGTCCTCTGCGCTGTACAGCCCCTCTCCCGAAGGGAGTTAGGGATAGTTTTTATTGTTATGGCTCCTTTTGCTCCTTGTAAGAGCCGTAGCAGGGATCCCTGCTGGAGCTCTGAGGTGTTCCATCTGCTGATAAAACCTGGACAGTATACGCCGATGGGATCCTCGCTCACTTCAGGGTTAGGGCTTACCCGGCGTGACGATCCTACCCTCTCCTGGGGCGACTTCCGGGGGGTTGGGTCGGGTCTGCCCAGGGGGCTCATCAACGGCATCCGAGGGAGAGGCAGGGGTGGGATCCGGCTCAGGAGAGGCCGTTTGTTGCGGTTCTGCGGCAGGGGGAGAAGGCTGAGGCTCAGGGGTTGGGTCTGGCAGGGCTGGCGGCTGGGGTAGGGCGTCTTGGGCTGTTCGTTCCCCAAAAGCCGATAAGGCAATGGCAGCTTCCCCGCGGCTGACCGGCTCGAAGGGGTTGAAGGTGCGGATGGGGCCAAAGGTGCGCAGCACGGTGGAGGCATTCTCCAGACTGCGATCCGCTACCAGAGCAGGAACAACCTCAGGAGGAATTTGCGCCGCATCGGTAAACCCCCAGCGCTCCTCCAGCTCTGCTCGGGATCCCTTGATCTGGCCGGGAGGTAAGTCCAGGGGCACCTTCATGCGGATTAACTCCGCCCGGGACAGCAGGCTGTTGGGGCGAAACTCTCGATTGGCATCTCCGGCAATTATGCCGGCAGCTCCCAGGGCTTGAATGTAGCGAAAGTTGGGATCCTCTTCCGGCACATCCAAAAAGAGGGGGCGTTCCGAGGGGGATCCCAGGCGGATCTGCCGACTGGGCTCGTCGGCGTGGATGGCGTTGTTGGCCAGCACCAGCCAACGGGCAAATTCTCCGCGACGAACGCTGCGCTGCGGCTGAAATTCGCTGCCGGGGATATCGGCAAAAACTCCCAACCGATCTAGGTATCCCACCGAACGGGCCACCAGAGATCCGGGCTCCAAGTCTGTAAAGCGGCTGCTGTCCGGGCTGGGCAGAGGTGAAGAGGGGGCGGGAGCAGTGGGGATCGAGATAGAGGGTGGGATGGATCCCGGCAAAGGTTGAGGCGAGGGAGATGCCGGCAGCTCAGGTTGGGCTGTGGGCAGACCTACTGGGCGTACAGCGCGCTCTAGCTGTTCTCCCCACTCGGTTCCCTGACAGGCCGACAACAGCCAGAGCAGCGGAATAAGGCTGCCGAGCTTGAGCCAGGGGCCAGGCCGCATAGGTTTAGACTGATGATGCACCGCTCTACCTTTCTCTATTGGTCTCTATTGAGCCCATTTGCGGCTAAACTCCTCCAGCACGTCCAGCAGGTTAAGCAGGCTTTGCATCGGCAGGAGATCGGCCAGGGGCAATTCTTTGCGCCCACCCCCCACTTTCACCGGGATCCCTTGCAAGATCTCTGTGACGGCGTCCTCATCCACCTTGCCTGCCATCACCTGGGGTGCCAGTCGCTCCGCCAAAAGGGTATGCAGGTGGGCATCGCGCAGGTAAAGATGCCAGCGGGCCACATCGATGTAAACTTCTTTACCAATGGCAGCGGCCAATTGCTCAATGTCTGGGTTGCTGGGCACTTTGGCCATCCCTCAGCTCCGTTGGTGGTTGCGTCTGCCCCTCCCTCAGATCATAACCCGAACCCAAGGACTCCTCAGGGAGGGCTGGCAGCAGAGCGATTGGGTAGAGGTAGGGCGAAGTTCTCTTGCAGCTGCCGCAGCATCAACAGGTGTTCCAGAGCTAGGCGATCCCGTTCTGTCCGCAACTGGCTCAGTTGGGCCTGAATTTGGCGGATATCGGCCTCGTTGGAGTCCCAGGTTTGCAAAAGGCGGTAGAGGCGCTCTTGTTGGTCGGCAATTTGCCGGTTTAGGCGGGCTAGGCGGCGGCTGAACTCCACATCCATTTCCTCTGCCAGCTCGGAATCCGGCAGCAGGGCCAGGCGATCCCAATGGATGCCCAGGTCGGCCAAGCTTGGCGGGGACGGATCCAACTCCTTGAGGAGGGGGAAATCCGGAAAAAGCAATGGATCTGTTTGATCGGGGGCGGGGGGTTGAGAGCGAGCCACCGGAGGGGTGAGACGGGATCCGGGTGAAGGCAGGTTCGTGGGTTGGGGGGCAGGCTCCTGTCCACTGGGAGAGGAGTGCAACTGCTTCGGACTCCGTCCCGCCGGCGCGGACGGCGTTGCCAGATGGCTACTGCTGGGATCTGCCTGGGCCGACAGGGATCCCAGACTGCATAGCCAAAGGCAGACTCCTAGCCCACAAGCCCAGCGAACTGCTTTTTCCACCCTGCGCTCCTCAGTCTTTCTCAAGCCTGCTCAGGTCATTCCCAGCCCACCTCGGCCCTGGTCGCGTTGGCGGGGCGAGATCCACGGTCGGGCATTGCCTCAAACAAAATCGAGTAGGCATCTTGCTTTTGCCCCGGCTCGAAAAGATAGCGTTGGGCAACACGAGCAGAGGCAGGCACGATGGCCACACGCACCGGCGGATCTTCCAGCGATACCAAAGGCTGGGGATGAGACCAACGCCATCCCGCCCAGCCCGCCCCTGCCAAGGCCACTACAGCCGCTGCCACCCGTCCCCAAGGGGTGCCCTTGCGTCGCCGCCAGCCCAGGTCGAGCATTGGCCTCCGATCCAGCTCATCGAACACACGGCTAATCAACAGCTCCGTCTGGATGGGATCCAAGGTGGGGGCCTTGAGGTTGGCCAAACCGGCCTGTAAAGCTGCCAGTTGGCTGTACAGTTGCCGCGCTTGGGGATCGCTGGCCAGCCAATCTTCCACCTGCCGCGCCTCTTGAGACGACAATTCCCCATCCAAGTAGGCGCTCAACTGTTCAAAGCGCTCATCCACCACCGGCAGCTCTTGCTGGGGATCCCTGGGGTCGGGGTTGGGGTTGCCGCGAACCATGGTCATTCACCATTAAGGTAGGGTTTTAGGGTGGATTGTAGGCGGGCGCGGGCGCGCGCAATGCGAGACTTAACAGTGCCCAAAGACACCCCTGTGATCTCGGCAATTTCCTCATAAGCCATTCCCTGAATTTCCCGCAGCAGGATTGTCTGGCGAAAGGCCTGCGGCAAGTCGCGGACGGCTTGGTGCAATCGCTCGTAGAACTCGCAGGTGGCGAGGTGCTCATGGGGACTGGGGCTCTCGCTGGGCAGCTCCCATTCCATCTCGCTATCCCGCATCTGAATCGGCGCATCCAGAGAAAGGGGCTGCTGCTGTCGTTTGCGCTTGCGCAGCTCGTCGTAAAACAGGTTGGTGGCGATCCGCCCCAGCCAGCTGCGAAATTTCGCCGGCTCCTGTAGGCGTTTCAGGTGGCGGTAGGCCCGGATCCAAACTTCCTGGGCCAAGTCATGCCGGTCCTGCCAGTCCGGGGCAAGATGATAGAGCACCTTGTCCACATGGGCCTGATGGCGACGCATCAACTCGGCAAAAGCCTCCCGATGGGGCTGGGATCCCTGCTGACAGATCAGCACCAGATCCACATCAGCGAGCTTTTCGGGCCGCACAGGCACGTTCTTCACCAAGACGGACCAGCGCTGGCCACTGATGTCGCTGAGGGCAGCATCCATAGGCATCCATAGGTTGTAACAACAGCAACAGCGGAGGGATCCCCTCCCAGACAGAACCTCTGTTGCCCAGACGAAATGGCAGAGTTTGGGTTCCCCCCACCCTCAACCGCAGGGTAGCTCTAGAGGCTCTGAGGGCCATACCGGCAAGACCACCTCCTCATTGGATCTTGGCGCACATGGCAGGACGGTGGACACAGGAGCACTTTTGCAGGATAGCTCTTGAGTTGATAACTGGGCTACAGTGGGCTTGCGGTATGGTAAAACCCCGACCCGGCATGACTTCCGATGCTCCTGTTGCCGTCCTCTCCGAGCTCAAGGCGGTGCCCATGTTGGCCGAACTTTCGGCGACGTCCTTGCAATGGTTGGGATCCCAGGTCAAGCTGCGGGATATCCCGGCGGGACAGGTCCTCTTCATGCAAGATGCCTGGGGCAGCGTAGTTTATCTGATCCTCGCCGGCTGGGCTAAGGTGCGGCGGGCTTTGCGGGCGCAAGACAGCACCAAAACCCTTGCCTTGCTGGGGCCGGGCGCTTGGGTGGGGGAAATGGCGGTACTGGACGAAGCTCCCCGCTCGCGAGATGTGCTGGCCCTAACCCCGCTGCGGGTGGCCGGGATCCCGGCGGCAACCTTCAAAGCACTGATGCTGCAGGAGCCGCAACTGTGCTACCAACTGGCCTGCAGCCTCTCCCGTCGCCTGCGCCTGGCCAACTTGCAGGCGGATCTCGACCAGCAGAGCCCCCCAGTGCGGGTGGTGCATACACTGGTGCAACTGGCGGAAGCTTTTGGCGAGAAGACCGCCCAGGGGATGCGCATTGTCTACCCTCCCCCCCAGGATTTGGCCGATATCAGCCAAGTTAGCCGGGAGACAGCCCTGGCGGTACTGAGCCGTCTGCAGCAGCAGGGGGTTATTCAGCCGCTGCCGGAGCAACAGTCTTTGCTGCTGATCCGGTACGCCAAACTGCTGGAGGCCACCCGTCTGCTTTAGATATTGAAGATATTGACCCATGTCTCCCCAACCGATTTCTCCCCATCCAGGACAAGAATCTGTCTGGGACTATCCGCGCCCACCTCGTCTGGAGCCCACCACAGAACTGGTGGAAGTTCTCTTCAATGGCGAGCTCATTGCCCAAAGCCGCCGTTGCTACCGCGTCCTGGAAACCAGCCACCCGCCTACCTACTACATTCCTCCCACCGACGTTCGACTGCAGTATCTCCGCCCCAGCTCTCGCACCTCTTTCTGTGAGTTCAAAGGGGCTGCCTGCTACTGGACAGTTCAGGTCGGATCCCAAACAGCCGTAGATGCCGCCTGGAGCTATCCGGATCCCAGCCCGGCGTTTTTGCCCATCCGCGACTACCTTGCCTTTTATCCAGGCCGTGTGCAGGAGTGCCGGGTAGGTGGAGAACGAGTCCGGCCTCAACCCGGAGATTTCTACGGCGGTTGGATCACCTCAAAGGTCGTAGGCCCTTTCAAAGGAGAGCCGGGTAGCTGGAACTGGTAGGGGCGGAGCAGCGATTCCCGAGGGGGGATCCCTTTTACCCACGAAAAGGACTACAGTTAAGTCGATGCGGGTAAGTTGTCCAAGGACTCCGTCCCGCTGGCACGAACAGGAGAGCGCGGACAAAAACCATGACGGTGCGGGTGCCCCTCGACTATTATCGGGTTTTGATGCTGTCGGCACGGGCAGATGAGCATCAGATTGAACAGGCATACCGGGAGCGGATCGATCTCAAGCCGGGCGAGCGCTCCTGGCTGTCGGGGTTCTCGCCACAGGCTGTGGAAGCTCGCGCCCAGATGATCCAAGAGGCGGCTTCTGTGCTGCTGAACCCTGAGGCACGACGAAACTACGACGAACACCTCATGCCAACGGATCCCACCTTGACGGTGGAGGAGGCGCACCTACCGGGAGTGCTGTGCTTGTATTGCGAAGCCGGAGAGTACCAGGCTGCGTTGGACTTGGCTCAACACCTGTTGGAGCAGGGCCACCCTGCTCGTTCCGATGCCATTTTGGCGCGGGCCATCGCTCGTCTGGAACTGGGTCGAGAAGCCTGGCAACAGGGATCCTATGAAGAGGCGGCGCGTTCCCTACAGGCGGGCTTGGCGGAGCTGGAGGAGTATCAGGCCTTTCCGCAGATGCAAGCGGAGATCCGCATCGATTTGGGCAAGCTGCGTCCCTATCGCATTTTGCAACTCCTCAGCCAAAGTGCTCCCGCCCAAGCTGGAAGACACACCGCTGATGGGAACGGGGAGCGACAGCAGGGACTGGCTCTCCTCAAAGCCATGCTGGACGAACGGGGCGGCATCGAGGGGATGGGGCAAGATGGCTCTGGCCTCAGCACCGAAGATTTCCTGCGCTTTATCCAACGGGTACGTCGCCACCTCACCCTCAAAGAACAGCAGGAGTTGTTCGAGCGGGAGGCTGAGCGTCCCTCGATGGTGGCCGCCTACTTGGCCGTGCAGGTGTTGCTGGCGGCAGGTTATCTGGAAAACCGCCCGGCTCTGGTGCGGCGTGCTCGCGGCTACCTGGCTCGTCTGGCGCAGCGGCAGGATGTGCATCTGGAGCAGGCCATCTGTAGTCTGTTGCTGGGGCAGACCGAAGACGCGCTCGCCCATCTGCGCTCCACCCAAGAAGTAGAGGCCTTGCAGTTTATCGAAGAACACTCCGCCGGTTCTCCCGACCATCTGCCGGGTCTGTGCCGCTTCACAGAAAAATGGTTTCAGGAGGAGGTGTTCCCGGAATTTCGCGGTCTGGAAGCCGCCCAAGTGACGTTGCAAGCCTACTTCGACAACCCCCAAGTACAAGCTTACCTGGACGAAATGCCCAGCCGCGAAGACCCGCCGGCAGGGATGCTCTCTCCCAGTGCTCCGCACCGCTGTCGCGAACAAGTCCCCCATCCCCCACCTCATTTGCCTGCCGTGGTGGGTCCTGAGCCAACCCAGGAATTGTATCGCCCACCCGCCCCTTGGCAACAGGGGGTGCCAGAACCCCCGCGCCTCTCGGATTTGCCCTCTTACCGCAGCACCCCCAAAGCAGGCGTCTCTGCTCTTGCGGATGAGAGTTCTAGTGCTCCGCACCGCTGTCGCGAACGCGCCCAAGACCGTTCCCCTCAGCGGGAGGGAGCTGGCGCGATCGGTTTGCAGGAAGTGGAACGTTACCGCCGCAGCCGCTTGGGATCCCGTAAGCGTCCTGCCCTTCCCGCCGTGGGCTTCGCACCGCTGACGCGAGTGGCCGGGGTGGTCGGTGTGGGCATTCTCTCCCTGCTGGTCATCTGGCAAATGCTGCGGGGCCTCTTCACGCCGCCGCCGGCACCACCGCTGGAGCAACCCCAGGTGCAAATTGAGCAGCCGCCGGTTGACATATCGCTACGCGACGCCTCCGCGAACGACAATCCCGGCCAGACAGAACCCGCTCCCCCGCCTGAGCTAACTGGCCCTCTGGCGGAGTGGCAAGGAGTACAACAGGTGCGGGTGGTCTCCAACGATGGCCTCAACATTCGCCAGCAACCCAGCCTGACGGGAGCCATTGTCGGGACAGCCCCACGCCAAGCCCTGCTGCGGGTGGTGGAGGTGCAGGCTGGGGAGGGACAGGTGCCCGTCTGGCTGCGCATTGAGCGAGATGGCGCGCCCGGGGGATGGGTCGCCGCCCAGTCGGGCTCCACCCGTCTGGTGGAACGGCTCTAGCTCTGATACATTTACGCTGAACACTGCTGAACATCACTGTTCAACTATGCAGCGATAGCATCCTGTTTGTTTCCAAACAGAATGGCGGTATCCCGCAAAGCTTTGAGTAGAATACCCAAAGCGCAGTTTCCGTGTCGTCTTACTACCAATTTTCTGCTTTGCTTTGGCTACCATGTTGGCAGACTCGAAAGTAAACAGAAAGATCAACTGGTAGTAATCCGTACTGAACATATTATACATTATTTTCAGTATAGTTGAGCTTATTATTGACTAGAGTCATGCTCCCTTGCTGCCAGCTGTTATTGCTCCGCAACGCTGCTGCGACCGCGCTACGGGGACGGAGTTCTCGGTCCCGCCCTTTTAAGGGGTATAGTCTGCTTCCTTCTCAACTGTTGTGGATATTCTGCGCAATGCCCCGCTGGGGATTTATCTGGAAGAGCCTCGCACCTGGCTACATTGCCTGGATCCGCGGGTTAAGCTGGCCTGGCTGCTCAGCTTTCTCCTCAGCCCCATTTTGGCCGGCAATGGTTGGCGCTTGGCCGTGGTGGTGGCTCTTCTGCTGCTAACTGTGGCGGCCCGTCTGCCGCGCCGGGTTTGGTCGGGCCAACTCTCCCTGGTGCTGGCCCTGAGCCTGCTCACCTTTGGGATCACCAGCTTGGCGCCGGATGGATTGGGGGTTTTTCCCCAACCGCAACGGCAGGATATGCAGGTGGTGGGCTATGGGCTGACCGGGATCCCCGCTGTTCCCGTTAGCGGTGCAGGGCACTTCGACTTGGCCGTAGAACAGGGATCCCCAGACCGTGCCTGGCGGGCGCAAACCCGTGCCTGGCAAACTCCTTATCGCTACCGCCTGGTTCAGTTTTCCCTATTGGGACGAACCTTTCAGGTCTCCCGCCGTTCTCTATCGGTGGCGCTGCGGCTGGGCACCCTCATTTTTACGTTGCTCTACGCCACCCATTTGTTTTTGTTGACCACGGCCCCCGAAGAAATTGCCGAAGGGATCGGCCAATGGTTGCAGCCTCTCAAGCGTTGGAGATGGCCGATTGCCGAAGTAATTCTCACCCTCACCTTGGCGCTGCGCTTTCTGCCTTTGGTGATGGAAGAGGTGCAAAACTTGGCGCGGGCGGTGCGAACTCGGGATGTGCGCTGGGGATCCCTAAGTTTCCGGGGCGGGATGCAAACCCTGCTGGCCTTGGTGGAGCGCTTTTTTGAAAACTTGCTCCTGCGTGCCGAACAGACGGCTATGGCAATGCAGGCCCGTGGGCTGACCGGCCCAGACCATCCCCTGCGCTGGCACCGCCTACAACTGCGGCGGCTGGATCGCGGCCTACTGGCTCTACTGCCCCTGTTTTGGCTGCTCAGAACCTTGTCCCCCTAAGGTGACCGGCAACACAGCTTTTTCCTACCCAGGGGGATGGGGCTCGTCGCTGCCCATCGGCAGGAGCAGCCGAGAGACACAACGCCCATCGGAAGAGAGGTAAAAGGAGAGCTGGCCCCCCATCCGCTGCACCACCCGTTGACACAGGCTGAGTTCCAGACCAGGACTTACCGATAGAGGCGACTTGAGCAGAGGATCCGCGTAGATCACCTGGTTCGGATCCAACTGAAGGGCGGCCATCAGGTGAGGGTCGAAGCTGCCCTGATCCACCACCAGCAGCTCTGCATAGCCAAAGGGCTCCGCATCGCTATCGCGAACGCTGGCTTGGCTCCACAGATCCAGCCGCCCCCCTTCCGGGCTGCGCAAAATAGCGGCTGTCAACACCTCCCAGAGCACCATCTCCAGTCGTTCGGGATCCCCCTGGATGGCAATGCTCATGTCCCCATGGGCCCGCGGCCACAGCTTGCGTTTTTGGGTCAGGCCCTCCACTCGGCGTAGGCTTTTGCGCACCAAGGTTGCCAAGGGCACCGACCGCGACTGCGGCTGCACCTGCCAAGTTTCCGACTGCAACAACGGCCCTGTGGAGACGGTCAGATCCCGCAGCCCTCTGCCGATCTCCACCACCTTTTGCCAGCGGGTGGCTTCGTCTCCGGGAATCTCCGGCACCTGACCCAGGCGGCGCAGGCTGTCCAGAAGGGCATTCTGCATGTCCATCAGGCGGCGGTGTTTGTACCAGTTCAACTCCCTGAGCACCTCCTGCTGCTCTTGCAAAGTTTGCATCCAGAGCAAGCGCCGCACCGTCCAGCCGCAGGTCTGGGCGATCAACATCACAGCCGCCCGCTCGTCGGGATCCCAAACCTTGCCCGCTTCTGCCCCCAAGATCAAAACTCCCAAAGCTCCCGCCTGAGATTCCGTTGGGACAGTGTTGACCAGCAGCCAGGATCCCAGGCCGGTAGCAAAGTGCTCCGCACCGCTGACGCGACTGAGCCAAGTGCGGCTGGCAGGGGGGATCTGCTCCTGGGTGAGCGGCAGAGGTTCTGCTGACTGCAGCGCGTAGGCCAGTAGGGGATCTTGCAGATCGATCTCGGTGGGGCCGGTCTCCGTCCCGGCAGCGGTAGTAAAAGGCCCCTGGAGCTGAGCCCGGCTTTCCCCCGGTTGCCAACTGACCACCAGCGCCAGAGGGATCCCCAGCAATTGGGCCGTCTGTCGAGTGGTAGTGGTGTACAGATCTGACAAGGTGGCCAAGTTTGGCAAGGTTGAACAAGTGGTGATCAGGCCCTTGAGCAATTGCTCTTGTCGTTGCCGGCGTTGTTCTGACCGAATTTGCCGCAGGATCACCCCCACCTGTTGGGCGATCCCCCGCAGCAGTTGCCGCTCTTCCCGGCTCCAGGCCCGTAGCTGGGGATGCAACACCAAGAGCAGCCCTTCCACAGGTGTGGTGGCGGTACCGCCGACCCCGGTGTGGGTCAGCATCAGGGAACGAACTCCTGCCAGTTCCTGCCGCCAAGAGAGCAGGCGCAGATCTTGGTCGTAGTTTTCTGCCACCACCACCTCGCTGCGCATGAGATCCTGCCAGTCCTGGTCGCTCAGAGGGCTGAACTGCTGCGGCAAAGTCTGCTTGCCCTGTTGCTCCGCGACGCTGCGGTACTCGTAGAAGAGGCGGGGGATGGGGCTGTCGGGATCCACCGTCAACACGGCCACTGCACCGACTTTCAGGCGCTGGGCCAGGCCGACAACGGCTTGCTGGAGAGCCTGTTGCAGCTCCGCCGGGTTGTAAAGCGAGCGGCCCACCTGTTGCACAAACTCTTGGTCATCGGCCAACTGGCGAATGCGGCGATCCAGATTTTCTAGGGGGGCAGCCAAGGCCAACCCATTGGCGGCAGCAGCTACCAACTGTCGCTCAGCGGCTTGCCAGGTACGGGGCACATCCGATTGCACCCAGATGAACCCCAGCAGATCCTTTTCCAGCAAAATCGGGGCCGCCAAAACGGCCTGGGCCCGCAACTGCTGCATCAGCTTGGGGGGAACCTCAGAGCGAGTCGTCCCTGTGCCGCCCACCACCACCTGGCCATCGGCGAGGGTGTAGTACATGTCCCCCAATTCCCGCAGCGAAAGGCTGACCTCTCCTGTCGGCCCTGCTCCGACTTTAGCCCCTTTGGGAACAGGGGGCTGAGAGGACTCCGTCCCCCCGCTGTTGCCAACAGCTTTGGGGGCGCTTCCATGGGGGACGAACTGCCCCTGGCCGCGCTCGTGCCAATACACCTGAATGTGGACAGCGCCCAGAAAAGACTGTAACTCCTGCCTCACCAGGCTGACCCGCTCCTGCAGGGATCCCACCTGGCGCATCGCCGTTCCCAACTTCAGGAGTGGATCCTCAAGGCGCTTTTCGGTCTGCTGCTGCCAAGCGTTTTCCAACTCCTGCAGAGAGGCTGCTAACTGCCCCAGCAAAATCCCCAGGAGAGCCTTTTCGTCCTCATGGGTGGTAACCCCCCACATTTGGGATCCCAGCATCAGGATCCCCAAGCAGCGCCGCCGTCTCACTGCCGTTCGCGACAGCGGGCCGTAGGCCGAGAAGGGATAAATGAAACAGCCCTGGATCCCGCCCAGTCGCCTGGCCTCCCGCTGCCAAATGCCCATGCGCGGTTCCTGAGAGAGGTCGGGCAGGCTGATCGGTCGCTGCTCGATCACCACCTGCTCCAGGATCTCCCCCGGCTGTAGAGGATGCACCGCTCGCAGTAGGGTTTGATCCTCAAGAAGGGTCACTCCCCCCTGACCCACCAACTGGTGATTTTGATAATCGTAAAAGGCCAGCCAGATCAGCGGCGCCCCAAACACTGCCTTGACATACTCCAGCGTGAGCTGAATGAGAGCGTTGGCATCTGTTTGCTCTCGCATCTGTTGCAAGGTTGCTTGCAGGGCCACTAAGGGAGATATAGACCCAGCTCTATCGGAATAAGGGGGAACAGACTGAACCATACCTGTGTGGAGCTATTCCGCAGGTTCCTCTGCAAGCCAATGCCGTATCGGCCAGATCCCGGCTCATCTCTGGCATGAACCTTCTCAGCTCACCGCTTCTTTGTTGCTCGGCAACGCTGATGCAAACAAGTGAGGAGAAGAGATCCCGGACTTGTTGCCATTTGAAACAACTATAGCCCCCCGATGAGGGGCTGGGTAGGAATAGGGGCAGCCGAAGCCTGCGGCTAATTCATTGGGGAAGGCTTCACAACTGGGATCCCCCGCAGCTTGTGAGTATGGGTCACCAAGCTCTGAACAAAGTGTTGAAAACGCTGTTGTAGCTTTTCGTCTTTGAGATTGCCATGCTCATCAAAAGCGTTCCAAGCCCGACCGATGGCGATCTGCTCGGGGATTACCCAGCCATGCACCCAACGCACAATCAAGCGCATCTGGTTCAGGGTATTGCTGTTGCTCTCGCCGCCCAAAACGCTGATCAACCCGAAGACCTTGCCCTCCAGTTGCTCAAAGCTCAACAGATCCAGTGCATTTTTCAGGCTGCCGCTGATGCCGCCGTGGTACTCCGGGCTGGCTAGGATGATCCCATCCGCCCGCTTCATGGTTGCTCGTAGGACTGCCACATCGGGATAATCCGCATAGGACTCCGAGCCATCCACAAAGGGCAACTTCATCTGCCGCAGATCGAGGATGTGCAACGGGATCCCCAACTTCTCAAACTCGCGCCGCGCCACCTCCAGCGCCTGGTACGTTAAGGAATTGGGCCGCAGGCTGCCCCCGATTGCCACGAAACGGGCCTCAGAGGCTTCAGCCATGGTGGTTTGAGGATCGACAGTAAGGGCTTGCAGAGGAGACATGAGCCGGGTTCCTGAGCAGACATTAGTTACGTTGCAAACAATCATAACTCATACCAACTCCGAGTTGTAAAGATTTCTTTAACTTTTCTGCTCCCCAACCCTAATGCATTCGCCGAAGCGTTGCATAAGCGATAACAGCCGGATTCCTATCCAAAACTGGGGATCTGGATACCCTTTAGCAAAGGGATCCGGGGCCAACGGATCACCTGCAGCAGGTTGGAAAAGTCATCCCGCCAGACGGGATCCCCGGCCTGGGGCAAAAGGGGCTGCCAGGGATCCAGTTCCTGCAGGACTCCAGAGTTTTGGGCCAAAGGGCTCCGCCCTGCTGAGGCGGTCGTCGAAGCGTCGCGCGGCGATAACAGCACCCAATGGGAAGGAGCCAGCCCCGCCTGGCGTTGCTCAGGGGAGAGATCCCGGTGGTCTTGGTGCCAAGCGTGAAGCTGCAGGGATCCGGCCAGGCCAGCCAACAGCGGGGCCAGGTCGAGGTGGCGGTTGGTGATGTTGAAGAGCAGCCAGCCGTGGGGCTTGAGCTTGCTCAGGTAGAGGGCCAAAGCCTCTTGCGTGAGCAAATGCACCGGCACTGCGTCAGAGCTGAAGGCGTCCATCACCATCAGGTCATAGCTGCCCTCTGGGATCCCCTTGAGGCTGAGCCGGGCATCACCGAGGATGACCTGCACCCGCGCCCGCGTCTGGGCCCACCGGAGATAGGAAAAATAGCGGCTCGCCCAATCGACCACGGTGGGATCCAACTCGAAAAACGTCCACTCATCCCCTGGCTCGGCATAGGCGGCCAACGTGCCGATCCCCAGCCCCAACACCGCAATGGCGGGCGTGGGATCCACAGTCTGGGCTCTGAACGCCGCAAACACCTGCCCAACCGGCCCAGACCGAGAAAAATAGGTCAGCGGCTCCAGCGCTTTTTCCGGGTCCAAGTTTTGGCTGCCGTGTAGGGTGGTGCCGTGCAGAAGGCCACGAAAGGATCCCTGCTCAGTTTGGTATTCCACGATCCGGTTGAGGCCGAAGGCGCTGCGCTCGCTGTGGATCACCTGCAGTCCCGGCTGCAGCCAGGGTTGCCCCAGCAGCACAACCAACCCCGCCATTGCTCCCACCCAACCGACCTTGGCCTGCCAGCCAGGGGCTCCGCTCTGCTGCTGTGAACGGCTCTCCCCTGACACCAACAGCGCCAGCACCGCCCAGCCCAACGCCAAACCCACCCCAGCGCCCACCTGCAGCAACGCCTGCGGTTGAAAGTGCAACAGCAGCAAAGGCAGGAGCAGCCCCAGCCCCAGCCACAGGCCCACCCGCCCCCCCTGAGCCCCCAGCACGGCCAGCGACATCCCCAGCAACAGGGGATATTCCAGCACTGTCTCAAACACCTGCGGTGCCAAGAGGGCAGAGAACATTCCCCCTAAGCTCCCCCCCAAAGCCAGCCACAGGTAAAACTGCGTCAACTGCTCCACCGGCGGGCGACGGCAAGCCAACCGGCTGTGGCAGCCCCAGCTCACCAGCCCAAAGGTGGTCAGATGCAGCGGCAAAAGCAAAAAACCGGGCCTCACCCAGCCCAAGACCTGTACCCCCACCGCCCCGCAGGCCAGAAGAGCTGTTGTTCCCAAAACCCACTCATTGGGGTGGATCCCCCCGAAAGCCAGCATGAATGTCAGCAGATAGATCCCCAGGGGGATGGCCCACAACAGGGGCACTGCCGCCACGTCGGTGGTCAACAAGGTGGTGACCGCCACCAACAGGCCCGCCGGCAAAAAAGCCAGACCCGCCCAGCGCCAACGCTCTCGCCAGGAAACAGCCCAATTCCCCAGAGCAGCGCCGGATCCCTGGGAATCTGCCCCGCGTTCTTGTGGCTCCGCAACGCTGTTGCGACTGAGCAGCAGACCCACCCCGCTTAGCAGCACCAGGGCTGCCACCAGCTCGTAGGATCCCGTCCACAGGAGAGTTTGCCCAGCCAAAGACAGACGAGGCTCCAACACCAGCGGGTACCCCAGCAGCCCGCCCAAGCTGCCGGCATTGCTGGCCACATAGAGAAAATAGGGATCCAAAGCCTCCCGTTGCCCCGCGACCCCTCTTGCCGCCAACCCCCGTTGCAGCAACGGCGTCGTCGCCGACAGGAGAAACAGCGGCACTCCAGCTCCCAAAGTCAAGTCTGCCAACAGAGCGAGAGGGGGCCACCATCCTTCCGGTTGGCCGGGGATCCCCAGCTGAAAGGGCAGAAGCCTCAGCCCGACCAGCAGCAAGATCCCGTGGATCAGCACCCCCATCCTGGGATTGAGGCCGCGCCCCAGCCGATCTGCCCACAGGTAGCCCAAAAGCAGGGTGGCCTGAAAAAAGGCCAGGCAGGTATTCCACACCAGGGGGGATCCCCCCCACAGCAGCAGCAGCAACTTGCCCACCAACAACTGTCCCCAGAAGAGGCAAAAAGCGCTACTAAACAAGCTGAGGCCAACTAGCCAAATCAAAGCCGACCCACCGCAAAACCCTCAACTGCCAGTATTCCCCACTTTCTCCCGGAAGCTTGAGATGGGATTCACAGTCATTTCAGGTTAGCTAGACCGCCGAGAAGCCCCGCACTCTATGCGTCAGCATGAGTGCAGAAGTATGTCACGATCGCAACGCTGACGCAAACCCAAACTGCACTCCCAATGTTGCCATACAGCGCTAACGCGAACACAGAGCATCGCTGGCTCTGGCGTAACCAGCCCATTCGCTACCAACAGTCGGGATCCGCAGGCCCAGCCGTGTTGCTCATCCATGGCTTCGGGGCCAGCAGCGACCATTGGCGGAAAAATTTGCCGGAGCTGGGGCAGCACTGTCAGGTGTATGCGGTCGATTTGTTGGGGTTTGGGGGATCCGCCAAGCCCCTGCCGGGATCCCCTTTGCCCTACACCTTTGAGACCTGGGGATCCCTGGTGGCCGATTTTGTGCGGGAGGTGATGGGCCAGCCGGCCTACCTGGTGGGCAACTCGATTGGGGGCATCGTGGCTTTGCAGGCGGCGGTTCTGGATCCAGCCCAGGTTTTAGGGGTAGCGATGTTGGATCCCTCGCTGCGGCTATTGCACGAGCGGAAACGGGGCCAGGTCTCCTGGCTGCGCCGCCAGTTTACCCCTTTGCTGCAATCCCTGCTGGGGTGGCCCCCCTTTGGTCGTTTCTTCTTTGCTCAGGTGGCCCAGGCTAGGGCCATTCGCAATATCCTCCTCCAAGCCTACGGGCGCAAAGAAGCGGTTACCGAGGAGCTGATCCAGCTTTTGCTCAAACCCGCTTTGGAGCCGGGGGCGGCAGAGGTCTTTTTGGCCTTTGTGCGCTACTCTCAGGGGCCTTTGGCAGAAGATCTCTTGCCTCAGATCGTCTGTCCCGTCTTGATCTTGTGGGGGGAAGCGGATCCCTGGGAACCCATTGCTCTGGGGCGGGCCCTGGCAGAGTTTCCTTGCGTGGTGGGGTTCATCCCATTGCCGGGGGTCGGCCATTGCCCCCAGGATGAAGCCCCCGAGCTGGTCAACCCGCTGCTTTTGGATTGGATCCGGGATCCCACCAAAAAACCTGAAAAAGGAGTTCGTTCCGCCGGGATCCCCTCACCCCCCCTGCAAGAGGAGAGCTAGGAAGTGGCGCAGCAGGAGCTTCCCCGTGCTGGGGAATGGCATGGGCTGCCCTTGGAATCCTCGTACCTACGCCCGACCAAGGTGCTCCAGTTGATCCAGGTTGGGGCCCCTCAGCCGGAATGCCTGGCCAAACCCCTGGATGAAGCTACCAGTTTTGGGGACGATCTGACAGAAGTGAAAATCCGCCAAGCCCAGGATCATCTCGGCAATCTCGTACTTGGCGCGGTAGAGGGCTTCAAACCCCTGCGCCTGCGCCTCCTCGCGGCTGAGAAACTGGGCTTCTCCGCTCACCATCACCCGCGGCAGGGCGTGGTTACTGCGGGGATCCCCTGGGGTGGGCGGCTCGTGGATGAGCAGGCTGGCACGGGGATCTGCCCGCAAAGCCTGGGTGTGGCCAGAAAGATCGCTGATGACAATGGCAAAGCGCAAGGGATCCCGCTGCACCACAAAAGGCACCAACGACACCGCCGGGGATCCCTGCTCCAGCACCGCCAAGCTGGCCACCGGCTGGCCATCCAGCAGCATATTTAACTGTTCCAGCACCGACATGGTTGTCCTCCAGTCCCCTTGCTATTATCAGCTCCCCTGTACTGGGACAAGAGCCACAACCCTGCTTACAGGCTGTTCCTGGCCTGGTTGAACTCTGCCCGGCAGCTCGGAACATTGGGCGTCAACAACGTTGTAAATAAAACTTTACAATCCTATGCAAAGCGAGCTACGCTGGTGAAGAAAGCACAAGGAGAACCCTATGACCCGATATCGCTCCGTTGTCGTCGAAGAAGGTGGTCGGCTGAACAACTACGCCATCGAGCCGGAAATGTATGTGGACAGCACCCCCCGCGTGGGCTTCACCGACTATGCAGAGCGCTTGAACGGGCGTTTGGCGATGATCGGCTTTGTTGCCCTGATCCTGTTTGAAGCTCTGTCCGGTACCACCCTGATTGGCTGGCTGCAGTCCCTGGGCCGATAAGCCAAAGAACGCTTCCTAGGAAGAGGGCTGTCTCTAATCGCCGATTGACTGTTCGCGATAGTGGGACGGAGTCCTCACTTTGCTGCACAGTTCTCTACAACCTGATGTGCAAACGCTAGGCAGTTGTGCGAGTGTGCAGAGAGCGGGTGGTTAGGTTTATGTTTCTAGACCCCAGCTACCGTTTGAAATGTACCCCAAGCTCTGGGGGAAGTGACATACTCCCATCACTGACCCTACGGGTACAGTGTGGGCTTCTCGCTTCATTGGGGAGCCTACGCAAGAACCCTCTGCGAGCAGACACGGGATGTCCCACCGCGTAGCTGCACCAGATTCCGGCAAAAGCCGTTTTGTGCAACTACTCTCACCATACACCATGTGGGGGTATCTGTATCCCGACACTGACGCTACGGGTACAGTGCGGGGCTTAGCTAACCCCACACCCCGACAAGCTAACGCCTGTGGAGACTCCTCTGGCGGGGTGGTAGGTCTAAAACCTACCGCTAGTCAAGGGTTGCTGAAGCAGGAAGAAAGCAACAGCGCTGAGCAAAAATCTGTTCTGTTCAGTGCTGTGTAGGTCTTTCAGAGCGGCATCTCCCAGTGCAGCTCGACATGGGTATGGCCTTCCGGGGTGCGGGTGCGGTGCCAAGATCCCTTGGGTAGATAGCGGGCGATGGTGTTCATGGCCTTGCTGCCGTAGCCGCCGCTGAGGCCGGGAGCGTACTCGATACCATCGTTGACCACGGAAAGGCAGCAGTGGCGCTCCGTTTGGGCCAGCGACACTCTGACAAAGGAAGCATTGCCTTTGGGGGGTTGCACGTGGGCAATGACATTGCCGATGGCCTCTCGCAAGAAGCGCAAGATGTCTTCTCGCTGATCAAACCACTCGCCGGTGTTGGGCTCCTGCAGCGGTTGCAGTTGCCGCTCTACAGATAGCGTTAGGCTGCCCGATTGGATCAGTTCATCCAGATAGATCTCGATGCCTCGATGCAGCCCTTCTCGTAAGCTGGGGGAGATGCGCAGCTTGGCAGCTAGAGTGCGCACATCGTTGAGCTGATTCCGGATCCCGCGTCCGATCCTCTCCAGTTGCTCGAGCAGGTGGTCGTAGACGGTGGGATCGGGAGCTTTTCCCTGGTGCTGCTGCCATTGCAAGCTCTCCAAGTTGTCCATCACCACCTTCAGCTCCTGCAGCTCGCGATCGTGAATGTCGGTGGCTACTCGGTAGAGCAGCTTGCGAGCCTGGTCAATGGCGGCCTCCTGTTCGGCTCGGCGCAGGCGCTCCAGTTCCTGTTGCTGGGCCAAGAGCCGTTCTTGATTCTCCACAATGACCAAAGTGAGCAGCAGGCTCACCCCCGTTAGCCCACTGGCCAGGGCCGGCAAGACGAGAGGCCAAACCCAACGCCCCAGTAGAAACTGGGCCACAGCCCACCCTTCGTAAACGGCAAGCCCCACCACAGGCCGCAGGAGAAACTGCTGTTGCTTCCAGCCCCAAGGGCTCAAAAGTGCTCCGCACCGCTGACGCGAACGTAGGGGGGGACGATAAAGCACCAAAAGCAGTCCCGTTCCCACTCCCAGCAGCAAGACCACCGCAGCCGCCACCCCCTCTGGCACAGATTGGTAGACCTCTCCGGTGAGCAGGCTGGAGAGGACTTGCGCCTGCAGCTCCACCGCCGCAATCTGGGATCCATCCGCAGTCCGCACCGGGAAGGTTTCGGGGTAGCCGCCCACAAAACCCACCAGGACAATTTTGTCCCGCAATTGGTCGGCAACTTCGGGATCGAGGGGAGGGATCCCTTCTTGGCCGCGGCAGGCTTGGCTGGGGTTGATCATCGGGGCAACAGACCCGGATCCTGCCTGGAGAACAGCTGGAGGGCAAACCCGTTCGATGGGGATGATGGGGATCCCGTGCTGGGAGCCGAGGGGGTTGAATTGAATCGGCTGCAAACCCCGTTCTCGAAACCAGCGGCTGGCCCGCTCCGGGTCGTATTTGGCAAAAGCCAGAGCCTCGACCGAGGCGAACATCTGCTCCTCTTGGCTGTCGCGGCGCAGGTAGAGCCCCCGCAGCTGGGCCTGGCGCAGGATCCCGGCACTGTCTACCCGATGTTGCACCACCCCCTGCACATGTTCTGGCGGCACCAAGTACTCCAGCCGCAGGGAAGAAAAGGGCAGAAAATGGTTGTAGATGTTAATCTCGGAGCGGCCAAAGCTCTCGCTGCTGCGGGTGGCCAAGACCAAGCGATCTGGGTAGCGCTGTACCACCTGACGTAGAGGGGCATCTAAGTTCTCGTTGCCCAGGTTTTGCGGCACCACAAAGCTGCTGGGCAGGTTCAGCACCACCACCCTGGCCTTGGCTTCTTCCAATAGACGCAAGGTCAGGCCGGCGTAGTTGGCCCGTTCCAGAAGAAAGTCAACCTTTTGGCCAAGGTGCTCTGCACCACTGGTGCGGCCATTGCTTTCCCCCTGTCCGCTGTTCCCGTTAGCGGGAACGTGCTCTGCACCGCTGTCGCGATCGAGTCCTATACGACCATCAATGCCGACGATCACCACCTCTGGAGAAGGCTGCTGGGGACCACGCCAAGCGTACAGCCACTCCTGGGCGTCGCTCTCCATCCGCACCAACAAAGGATGCTGAGCAGAAAGGTTAAGCAGAGCAGCCCAACCCAAGCCCCAAGCCAACGCCCAGCCCAGCCGCCGCCGGGAGGGGGACAGTCGAGCCGGAGAAGTAGGGCTTTGGCCAGCGAGAAAGGGAGGGACGGGATCCGGCATATTGCAAAGGGCTTTGCACCGCTGACGCGACCACACGAACGGCAGTGCAGACGCGAGCCAGCTAAAAAGCGCTCCGCACCGCTGTCGCGATGGAGTTTTCTCTGCCATTTTGGCCGCTGCCGGCGGCTGTCGAGGGGATCCCTGGCCCCCCCGTTGCTGGGGGAAAACCGCAGCCTCAGTGGTGATGGTTGCGCACCCGCGCTGCTTCCTCAGGGCTAATGCCGAGGCGAGTGAGGTTGATGCGGCCTTTGTGATCGATGCTGCGCACCTTGACCACCACCTCATCCTCCACAGCCACCTCATCCTCCACCCTGCCGACGCGGTACTCCGCCAGTTGCGAAATGTGGATCATGCCTTCTTTGCCGGGCAAAAACTCCACAAAAGCGCCGATGGGGATGATGCGGGTCACCTTGCCCAAATACACCTGCCCCTCTTCCACCCGCCGCACCAGATTTTCGATCATCTCCCGAGCGGCTTCGGCTTGCCCCCCCACCGAGGAAGACACGGTGATCGTGCCATCGTCGCTGATGTCCACCTTGGCCCCCGTCGCTTCGGTGATGCCGCGCACCGTCTTGCCGCCAGGGCCGATAATCTTGCCGATATCCTCGGGATCCACCTTGAACGTGAGCAGACGGGGAGCTGTTTTGGCCAACTGGGGTCGAGGGGCGGCAATGGTCTCCAGCATCTTGTCGAGGATGAACTCGCGCCCGGCCTTGGCTTGCCGAATGGCCTGCTCCACCACGTCAACGGTGATGCCGGTGATTTTCATGTCCATTTGCAAAGCAGTGATCCCCGCCCGCGTACCGGCCACCTTGAAGTCCATGTCCCCCAGAAAGTCCTCGATCCCCTGGATGTCGGTGAGGATGCGCACCTCGTCCCCCTCCTTGATAAGACCCATGGCCACCCCGCTGACGGGCGCTTTGATCGGCACCCCAGCATCCATTAGGGAAAGAGTGGAGCCACAGACGGATCCCATCGAGGTGGAACCATTGGAGGAGAGCACTTCCGAGACCACCCTCACCACATAGGGAAACTCCTCTTCCTTGGGCAGCACCGGCACCAAGGCCCGCTCCGCCAGCGCCCCATGACCAATCTCCCGCCGCCCCGGGGAGCGTGAAGGCCGCGTTTCTCCCACTGAAAAGCCCGGAAAATTGTAGTGGTGCATGTAGCGCTTCTCATCCACCGGGTGCAAGTCGTCCAGCTCCTGGGCATCGCCGGGGGTGCCGAGGGTAGTGATGGAAAGGACTTGGGTGAGGCCGCGATTGAACAAGGCACTGCCGTGCACCCTTGGGATCAAACCCACCCGGCAAGAGACCGGTCGCACCTCGTCCAGCTTGCGTCCATCCACCCGCACCCCCTCCTGCAGGATCTGCTGGCGCATCAGCTTCTTGAGCAGAGCCTTGAACTGGTTGTCCAACTCTTTGGGGTTTTCCAGAAGATAAAGCCGCAAGGGATCCCCCTCTGGCCGTTCCTGGATTTGGGCCTCCAGCTTGGCCCTGAGCTCCTCCAGTTGTTGTTCCCGGCTGGTCTTGTCCAAAAACTGCCTGAGAATGGAGCGAATGCCCTCCTGAGCCTGCTCTTCTACAAAGGCAATCAGCTCCTCGTTTTTGGGGGGAGGGGGCAGCTCTACCGGGGTGATGTTGAGATCCGCCAGGACTTGCTGTTGGGCTTTGAGCAGCTCCTGGATGGCCTCAAAACCAAACTCGATGGCCTCCACCACATCCTTTTCCGGCAGTTGGTTGGCCCCGGCTTCCACCATGATCACGCCATCGGCACAGCCGGCCACCACCAGATCCAGATCGCCCGCCTCAATTTCGGCATAGGTGGGGTTGAGGATAAATTCATCCTTGACCAAGCCCACCCGCACCGCCGCCACGGGGCCGTTGAAGGGGATGCGAGCACCGTGAATGGCTAACGAGGCTCCCAAAATACACAACACATCGGGCGGCACCGTATCGTCCACCGAGAGGGTGGTGGCCACCACCTGCACATCATCCCGCAGCCATTCCGGGAACAACGGACGAATGGGTCGGTCTATTAAGCGAGAGATCAAAGTGGCCCGTTCCGGTGGCCGGCCTTCCCGCCGCAAATATCCCCCCGGGATCCGCCCCGCTGCGTAGAGGCGCTCTTCGTAATCCACCAACAGGGGCATAAAATCAACGCCAGGCCGGCCTGGCTGCCGTGTGGCGGTAACCAAAACCGAGGTTTCGCCCGAAGTCAGCCAAACCCCGCACCCTGCCTGGGGGGCCATCAGCCCAATATTGATGTCAATTTCCCGCCCATAAAAGGAAATCGACCGAGTGTATTCTGCCATGTAACGCTTCGCCTTCTTTTTTTCTTGCCGCTATCGTAGCATTCTCCTTTTGCTCCTTTTCAGCCCCCGCTGACCGGAGGGATCAGGACGACTTCGTCTCCCGCCGATAGGGGAGTGTCGGCAGCTACAAAATTGAGGTTGAGACCGAAGCGCGTTTGGGAGCGCCAAGGAGACAAGCTGGGGTAGCGCTGGATCAGTTGATCGCACAGTTGCCCGACGGTGGTACCAGGGCTCACCTGCAGGCACATTTCAGTTTGTCCGATCACTTCTTGATAGATGGCAAAGAGCTTCAGCGTGATGGGAAAAAGCTCATCGGAGGGCAAATTTTGGGCAGCAGCCATCGGTAGCGCTCCCACCTGCTTTGGACGGTCTTGTAAACCATCTTGGGCAAGCTTGGGCCTGGCCGTCCACCAGAATCCTCTGCCCATCTCCTGGCCATCAGGGATCCCTACAGCCACAGAAAAATCGGCTCCGGGGAAAAGATGCCGTCTTTCAGATTCCAGTGAACTGTTCTTTTAGCTCTGGCCGGGGATCCGGGGCAAGGCTAGGGTA
Organism: Thermostichus sp. MS-CIW-34; assembly: GCF_054060435.1. Taxonomy (NCBI): domain Bacteria; kingdom Bacillati; phylum Cyanobacteriota; class Cyanophyceae; order Thermostichales; family Thermostichaceae; genus Thermostichus; species Thermostichus sp. MS-CIW-34. The sequence continues at coordinate 39,757 of NZ_JBSSDE010000007.1, forward strand.
GGTCAAAAGCTTGCTTTGCAGTTTGCAGCCAAACGGTTTCTGTGCTGATGCTAGAGCCACTGACCCCCTCCCAAATCAGGGCCTACTTGGATCGGATTGGCTACGTTGGCCCCACCCAGCCCACCCTGCAAACCCTCCGCCAGATCCACCGAGCCCACCTGCTGTGGGTGCCGTTTGAAAATCTGGACATTCATCGGGGTCGCGCCATTTGCCTGGAGCGGGATTTCTTGTTCCAAAAAATCGTCCGAGAGCGGCGGGGCGGCTTTTGCTTTGAGCTGAACAGCCTGCTGGCCGCTGCCTTGCAGGGAATGGGGTTTTCGGTACACCTACTCTCAGGACAGGTGAGCCGCGCCGTTCGCGCTACTCCGACGGAGTCCGATGTCCGCTTTGGACCTGAGTGCGACCACTTGGCTGTGCAGGTGAACATCGGCGATGAAGCCTGGCTGGCAGATGTGGGGTATGGGGAGGCCTTTCGCGAGCCGTTGCGGCTGGGGGATCCTGGGGTTCAGGCCCAGGCTGAAGGACGCTACCGCCTCACCCCTTGGCCAGGGGATCCCACCGCTCGTCGGTATTGGCTCGTTCAGCAGGAACAGCCGGATCACACCTGGAAAACTCTGTTTCTTCTGGATCGGATCCCACGCTCCCTGCAGGAGTTCGAGCCCATGTGCCACTTTCACCAAACTTCGCCAGAATCGATGTTTACCCGGCTGCGCCTTTGCACCCTGGCCACTCCGACCGGACGGGTCACCCTCACCGCCCGCGCCAATGGCTCTTTTAAGTGGATCGAGACCACCCCAGAAGGCCGCTGGGAACGCCCTCTCAGGGATGAGAAAGAGTATAAACAACTGCTCGCCTGCGCCTTCGGGATCTGCCTTCCCCCATCTCCTGCCGCCGCTGGGGATCCCAGGGGAAAGGTTGCAAGACCCAAGCCCAATGACGTCTCAACAGAGCCCACCCAAATCTTCCCCAAACAAGGCTAGAACCCCTGCCAGTTAATGTCCCAGTTAATGTCAGAATAATGAGGTAGTGTTTCGTTATCCCAGTAACCGTTATGGATGCTGCCGCGGTCGCCGGGTTTGATGGCCAAGCTTTGGATCATGTACTCATTTTCGACACCACCCTGCGAGACGGGGAGCAGTGCCCCGGCGCCACCCTCAACACCGAAGAAAAGCTGGCCATTGCCCGGCAGTTGGCCCGGCTGGGCGTCGATATCATCGAAGCGGGGTTTGCCTATGCCAGCCCCGGTGACTTCGAGGCTGTGCAGAAAGTGGCCGAGCAGGTGGGAACGCCCGATGGCCCCGTGATTTGCAGCCTGGCCCGCGCCCTCAAGCCGGACATTGAGGCAGCCGCTGCAGCCCTAAAGCCCGCTGCCAAGCCCCGCATCCACACCTTCATCTCCACCTCCGACATTCACCTGAAGTATCAGTTGCGCAAAACCCGCGCTGAGGTGCTGCAAATTGCCGAAGAGATGGTGGCCTACGCCAAGTCCTTCGTGGACGATGTGGAGTTCTCCATGATGGACGCCACCCGCTCTGACCCAGAGTTCCTATACCAGGTCATCGAGGCGGCCATTCGGGCGGGTGCCAAAACCATCAACATCCCCGATACCGTCGGCTACGTCATGCCGGAGGAGTTCGGCCAACTGATCAAGGGCATCCGCGAGAACGTGCCCAACATCAAGCAAGCGATCCTTTCTGTGCACGGCCACGACGATCTGGGCGTCTCGGTGGCCAACTTCTTGGAAGCGATTAAGCAGGGCGCCCGTCAGGTGGAAGTGACGGTCAACGGCATTGGTGAGCGGGCCGGCAACACAGCCCTGGAAGAGTTGGTGATGGCCCTGCATGTGCGGCGCAGCTACTTCAACCCCTACTTCGGCCTGCCGGTGGACTCCGAGAAGCCCCTCACCCACATCAAAACTCAGGAGATCTATCGCACCTCGCGCCTCGTCTCCAACCTCACTGGCATGTTGGTGCAGCCCAACAAGGCTATCGTCGGCTCCAACGCCTTTGCCCACGAATCTGGCATCCACCAGGACGGCATGTTGAAGAACCGCCAGACCTATGAGATCATGGATGCCCAGACCATCGGCCTGCAATCGAGCACCTTGGTGTTGGGCAAGCACTCGGGCCGCAACGCCTTTCGCACCCGCCTCAAAGAACTGGGGTTCGAGCTGTCGGAGCAGGATCTGAACAAGGCCTTCTTGCGCTTCAAAGAGCTGGCTGACAAGAAAAAAGAAATCTCCGACCTGGATCTGGAAGCGATTGTTAACGACGAAACTCGCCCGGTGCCCGAACTCTACCGCCTGGAGCATGTCCAAGTGGTGTGTGGCAATCGAGAGGCTCCCACTGCCACGGTGCGCCTGGTAACCCCGGAAGGAGAAGAGCGGGTGGACGCTGCCGTGGGCACAGGCCCGGTGGATGCGGTGTACAAGGCCATCAACCGCATCGTCAATATCCCCAACAAGCTGATCGAGTTTTCTGTCCAATCGGTTACTGCCGGCATCGACGCCATTGGGGAAGTCACCATCCGCCTGCGCCACGAAGACCGCATCTTTTCCGGCCATGCCGCCAACACCGACATCATCGTCGCTTCGGCCCAAGCCTACATGAATGCCCTCAACAAGCTCTACTCTGCGCTGCATGCGGCACGCTCGACGGCTGACCAGCGCGAGGCTGCTGCCCAGAAGATCTGAGGGAAGGGTTAGGGAATCCCAGTCGTTTCCAACAAAGCTGGGATCCTTCGCTGCTGACCCTCACCCCCAGCCCCTCTCCTCTTGGGGAAGAAGGGAGCCCACGCTCAACCTAACCCTGTTGCAAATGACCCTATGGGCTGGCCGAAGGGATCCCATCCGCAAACACCCGCCCGATCACTTCCTCGATGGGCGGGTCGGTTACCGTTAGATCCAGCACATCCAGCTCTGCCAAGAGCTTGGCCACCGTTTGGGTGAGCTGCTCCCGCTGCACCCACAGCCGCGCCTCACAGCTGCCCGGATCCCCGTCCGTGCGCACCTCTCCATAGAGCTGCAGTTGGGCAACAGGGCAAGGGCGAGCCAATTTCAACCTCACCTCTCGGTAGGGGGCAAAGCGCTCCAGCAATGCCTCGAGGTCGCCATCGTACATGAGCTGCCCCGCGTTGATGACCAGCACCCGTTGGCACAGCGCAGTAATATCGGCCATGTAATGGCTGGTCAACAGCACCGTTGCTCCATAGCGGCGGTTGTAATCCCGCAGAAATTGCCGCACGCCGGCCTGGGCGTTGACATCCAACCCCAAGGTGGGCTCGTCCAAAAACAAGATCTGCGGGCGGTGCAACAGAGCCGCCAACAGCTCCGCCTTCATCCGCTCCCCCAAGGAAAGCTTGCGCACTGGTTGCTTCAGCTTGCTTTCTAGGTCGAGCAGCTCCGCCAGCTCCCCCACCCGCTCCCGAAACTCCTTCTCAGGGATCTCGTAAACGGCAGCGTTGATGCGCAAAGAGTCCATTGCCGGCAGATCCCAAATGAGCTGCTGCTTCTGCCCCATCACCAGGGTGATCTGCCGCAAAAACGCCGGCTCCCGGCGGTAAGGCACATGACCCACCACTTGCACCGTGCCGCCGGACGGATAGATCAAACCAGTCAACATCTTGAGGGTAGTGGTCTTGCCCGCCCCGTTGGGCCCCAAAAATCCCACCATCTCCCCCGGCTGAACTTGAAAGCTCACGGACTGCACCGCCGGGATGTGGCGATAGGTGCGGCGAAAAAAGTGGCGCAGGGTGCCAACCACTCCGGGATCCTTGACGGCCACCGGGTAAACCTTGCTCAGGTTGTGGGCAGCGATGATTGGCTCCAACCGGGTCGGCACATCAGGCAACATCTACCCCCACCCCTACAAAACGGCCAGATCCGCTACCCCAACCCCAAGAACAGAGCTTCCAGAGCTGGGCATACCGGATCTGCAGAGGGCTATTTCTCAGTATCCGAGGGAAAGCAACGAACGAATAGGGGAACTACAGCAGTCCTACGTCCATCCCAGGCTTACCCGTGGCCAGCTCCACCTTCAGGATGCGGCCACCCGATTTCTGGATGCGCTGCTGTTCCCGAAACCAGTTCTCATAGGGCACCAGCTTGGTGAAGTAGGTATTTTGCAGCTCCCGCTGGGTGCGAATTCGGGTTTGGCTGGGCACACAGGCCGTGATCTTGAACATGCGCATGATATGGGATCCCCGCTCAACAACAAAATGGGCTATCTTGACCAGCAAAACAGGCGACTCACCCCAGAAAGCTCGCGTACTTCAGCTAGCACACCAGATCCCTGTGGCAAATCGCCCGCCGTGCTCGTTGAAGAATGCACCTCCCCTGAGGCAATGACGCCGGGAGTTAGCTCAGGCCAGAGCAGATGTAATCGAAGTACACCCCCATTTCCTTGCCGGCCTCAGCACCCACCAGAGCGGCAGTTACCTCTTTCATGGCTTGGATGGCCTGGATGGTTGCCCCAATGGGCACTCCCAGGGAATTGTAGGTCTCCTTGAGCCCGTTCAGCACCCGCTCGTCCAGAATGGAGGGATCCCCGGCCAGCATGGCGTAGGTGGCGTAGCGCAGGTAGTAGTCCATGTCGCGGATGCAGGCAGCATAGCGACGGGTGGTGTACATGTTGCCGCCAGGACGGGTGAGATCAGAGTACAGCAACGCCTTGGCAGCAGCATCCTTGACGATGGTGGAGGCATTGGCCGCGATGGTGGCAGCCGCCCGCACCCGCAGCTCGCCTGTGGCGAAGAAGGCTTTCAACTTCTCCATGGCCGAGCTGTCCAGATACTTGCCTTGAACATCGTAGCTGTTGATTACAGCAGTAATTGCGTCTTGCATGATGAGCTTCCTAAATCCAAATCGACGAACAGCAAAGGGTTGTGCGGCAAAAACAATGAGGGATTAGCTCATTGCCCCCACCACAAAGTCGAAGTAGTAGCCGGCTTCAGCCGCATCGTCAGGAGAGAGCAGACCCATGGCCACCTGCTTCATTTGACGAATGCTCTCGGCCACCGCCGGAATGGGTGTGCCCAGGGAGTTGTACATCTCGCGAACACCCACCAGGCCGATCTCTTCGATTGGGGTGACATCGCCGGCAATGACACCATAGGTGATCAGGCGCAGGTAGTAGTCCATATCCCGCAGGCAAGTCGCCGTCATCTCTTCCCCGTAGGCATTGCCCCCCGGAGAGACAATGTCAGGGCGCTTCTGGAAGAGCTGGTCGGCAGCTTGTTTGACGATGCGCTCACGAGACTCGGTTAAGACTTGAGCAATGCGCAACCGCTTCTCACCCGAGGCAACAAAGGACTTGATCCGATCCAGTTCCCCCGGGCTGAGGTAGCGGGCCTCCGCGTCCGCGTTCACAATCGATTTCGTAACAACACTCATGGATATCCATCCTCAAGTCGATTTTTTAAAGAGTATGACGAGCATACCCGCAAGTTATTTTCCGATATGCTTGCCGTCTGCCATCTCAGATCTTCACACTTCTTAAAATCTCTCCCAGAAAAGGGACAGTCCCATTCCCGCCCCGACAGGGCAGTTCCCTCCCCAAAGTCCGGCAAGAGAGGGGCTACAATCTCACTTAGACTCACTTAGAATGAAGGCTGAGTCGCCAGGGGATCCCTGCAGGCTTGGTTTAAGACATGCGTTGAGGTTGCGATGACGGATGCCTCTGGGTCAGAACGATTGAAGCGAGCGAAAGGTATTTCTGAGGGTACGCCCTCATCTCTGCCGGATCACCTCATCCGGGCCACGGCGGCAGAAGGCAAAATCCGAGTGGTGGGCTTGGTGGCCACCCAGGCGGTACAAGAGGCAAGGGAGCGGCACAAGCTCTCCTATGTGGCGACAGTGGCCTTGGGGCGGGCCATGAGCGCAGCCCTGTTGCTGGCGGCCAACTTGAAGCGACGCCAGGCGCGGATTAACCTGCAACTGAAAGGGAATGGCCCCTTGGGCAACATCTGGGTGGATGCCGGCTTGGATGGCACGGTACGCGGGTATGTGAGCAACCCCGCCATTGAGCTTCCTCTCACTGCCGAGAGCAAGTTGGATGTGGGCCAAGCCGTTGGGCGCTATGGCTACCTCCATGTGCTGCGGGATCTGGGGTATGGCCAGCCTTACACCAGCGCGGTGGAGCTGGTTTCGGGAGAGGTGGGAGACGACATCACCTACTACCTCTCCTCCTCAGAGCAGATTCCCTCGGCAGTCCTTCTGGGAGTAAATCTCGACTCACAGCGGGTACGCGCCGCCGGCGGAGTGTTGTTGCAGCTGATGCCAGGGGCGCCGGCCAGTCTGATCCCAGAGATGGAGGCCCGTTTGGCCAAAGTGGAAGAATTTAGCCCGATGTTGGCTGGTGGCGGCGGCTTGCGGGAGCTGTTGCAAATCTGCCTGGGCGACTTGGATCTGAAAATTGCGCCGGAAATGCGCACCATCCGCTTCTACTGCAAGTGCAATTCCGACCGAGTGAAGGGGGCCCTGCGCATGCTGGGGCGGGACGAGTTGCTCGATATGATCCACACCGACAAGGGGGCAGAAGCGGTTTGCCAATTCTGCAACGAGGTCTACCGCATCTCGGAAGACGAGCTGCGCTCGATTGTGGCGGAGATGTCGGCCACCCCCTGATGGCACAATGATGGCCAACTACGGGATCCCGATTCTGACACCTCTCGATGTTGTCTGAGCCCCCGGTTGAGTTGGTTGAATTATCGGTTGTTGTCCCCTGCAAAAATGAGGCGGACAACCTGGAACACCTGTTCGAACGCCTGCAACTTACCTTGGAGCCGCTGGGGATCCCCTACGAGATTATCTGCGTCAACGATGGCAGCCAAGACAACACGCTGGAAAAGCTCATTGCCTTCCATCGTCGGGATCCCCGTATCAAAGTGGTGAACCTTTCCCGTTGCTATGGCAAGGAGATCGCCCTTACTGCCGGCCTCGATCACGCCTCTGGTCGAGCTGTTGTTCCCATCGATGCCGACTTGCAAGATCCGCCGGAGCTGATCCCGGAGATGCTGCAGCAGTGGCGGCAGGGCTATCAGGTGGTTTATGCGGTGCGCCGCAGCCGCCGCGGGGAGAGCTGGCTAAAACGCTTTACAGCCAACGGCTTCTATTGGTTGATTGATCAACTCAGCCAGGTGCGGATCCCGCGCAATACGGGGGATTTTCGACTGCTGGATCGGCAGGTGGTGGAGGCAGTTAAACAGCTGCGAGAGCGCACCCGCTTTATGAAAGGGATCTTTGCCTGGGTGGGCTACCGGCAAACGGCCATTTTTTACGATCGCGCCCCCCGCTTTCGCGGCAAAACCCAGTGGAACTACTGGCGGCTGTGGAACCTAGCCATAGAAGGCATCACCTCTTTTAGCTCTTGGCCGTTGCGGGTGTGGAGCTACATAGGGTTGGCGATCTCGGTTCCAGCCTTTTTGTATGGCCTTTTTCTCATCATCCGCACCTTGCTCTTTGGCTCCGATGTACCTGGCTATGCCTCTTTAGCGGTGATGATCTTGTTTTTGGGCGGGATCCAGCTGATCAGCTTGGGCGTGATTGGCGAGTATTTAGGCCGCGTTTTTGAAGAAGTGAAAGGCCGCCCCCTCTACCTGGTCGATGGAACCTTTGGGTTTGAGACCCCACGACCTTCCCCTGCCCTAGATTCAGTACCTACGCAAAAGCTAGGATGAAAAGTCATCTTTCAGAGTTTTGGATCCCGAGGCAACATAACTTTGGTACTCGCGTATAAAGATATCTTTCATCTCTTCTGGAGATAGCTGGATCCCTTGGATTTTGGCGCGGGCGATGGCCTTCATCAGCTCGATATAGGCCAGGCCCAGAGAGAGAGTGAGGGTGGCTGCCGTAGTGGATTGGATAGCGCTGCCTACAATCCCCGGGCCGGGAATCATCTTCAGCAAGTTGGACACAATCGTTCGCCCGATTGCTGTTGTAATTGTAGTGCCTGCCAAAGCGGCTATCAAAGAGTAGTAAAAAGAAGGGGAAGCCTCGAAGCCAAAAATAAAGCTGATATTGGCAATCATGCCTGCTTGGGCTGTAACCAACAGAGGGGCATCTGCAAAGGGAAGGGGCACTGCCCCGATAAACGCTGCACTGGCCACATAGCCTGATACGTACTTAAAGGCAGCCTCGGCTTTGAGATCCACCCGCAGCAATTGCTGGCGGATAAAGGCAAGGCGAGCCACTTCCGGCAAAAGCTCTAGCGTGCAGCCAATTAGGTGCTCCAGCCCGTGGGCAGGAATGGTAATTTGCCGGTTAATCGCCTTGTTGCGGGCCAAAACGGGAACAATGTAGCGGACAGGCAAATTTTGATGCTGCAAATACCGGAAAAACTCGCTCTCTTCAGGATTGGGATATTCCAAGCATTGGGTTAAGACCAAGATGACGGGAACGTCTTTGAGTTCCAACTCCTTTAGCCATTTGCGTTCAACTTCCTCCAACCGCTTCAGTTCGTGGTGGAGGCAGTACCAAACAACATGGATGTGATGTTCAGGATCCTTAAAGCGCAGCTCCTCGATAAGCTGGGAAACCTCCAGGCGAACTTGCTGATTCTGTTCACCGTCTAGTTCCATGCCAGGTGTATCGTAGATGGTGATTGGGCAACCTGGCTTGGAATACTGACGAATGTGGCGGGTGACGGGGCTGCCAACACCGGTACGGGCCAGCTCATCTCTAAACACTGCATTGACCAAGGTGCTCTTGCCCACCCCGCTTTTGCCAATGACCAGGATGTTGCAGTGGCCCAACTCTGTCTGCGCCTCTAGGAGGTCCTTCTGTAGTATCTGAGACACCGAATTCCAGAAAGACTTAAAGGCTTCTGGCTTCTCGAGAGATTCAGAAGCTTCTGGGATGCCTCGGGCACGGTCAACAATTTGGCGGGTTAGGTCAGTCAGTTTCTCTAAGAAGGATGGGCTTTTCTGAGACATGCTTCTTGCTTCTTCCCCTAAGGCCGATAGCCCCACAAAGGTAGTTCAGGGCGGATCCTACTGCCAAGTTTCTTCCGATACCGGAGACTGACCTAGCCAAGAGCCAATCTGTCTGCGCCCTGATCCCACTCCAAAGGGATCCGCAACAACGGGTTTATTGAGAGTTATTCACAAGAGCCATTTTCTGCACTATGCTAGATTTGGAGGCAAACACCCAGGGATCCCAGGCCCGTTGTGGCGGGCGCTCTAGGATTCACAGCTCCTTTTAACTTGTGCTGGAGAGTTTTATGTCCGAAACTTCAACCCTGCGCCAGTCTTTCAACAGCGTGCGCGACAATCCTGTCTTGCTTGGCACTGAGATAACCCAGCCGGTTTGCGAGGGGATGAACGCCCTGCTGGCCAGCTTCCAGGGGCTGTACTTGCAGTACCAGAAGCATCACTTCGTGGTAGAAGGCACTGAGTTCTATCCGCTGCACCAACTCTTCAAAGATCACTACGAGCAGGCGAGGGAGCATGTCCACGACCTGGGAGAACGCCTAGAAGGGCTGGGAGGTGTGCCGGTAGCCAGCTTTGCCACCTTGGCCCAGCTTTGCTGCTTTACCCCTGAGCCAGATGGAGCTTTTGAGGCACGGCAAATGTTAATGAACGACCTGGCGGCAGAGCAGGCCATCATCGATCTGCTGCGGCGGCAGGCAGCCCAGGCGGAGAGCCTTGGGGATCGGGCCACCCGCTACCTCTACGAGCAAATCCTGTTGAAGACAGAGGATCGCGCCTTCCATCTCCATCACTTCCTGGCCAACGACAGCCTGGTGTTCGGCTTGATGAACGGCAGAGCCTAGCCAGAAGGTCCACAGGTGGGCTTGAGCCTGCCTGGTTTCCGACCTCTGGCTTTTTTTTGAAAAGCTATTGAGAATTTGTTTCATCTCTTCACTATTCTTTACTCTGAGGTGCTGATCCCGGCCATGAACCCCGTCTTTCTGGACTCTGAGCGCGGCTATCTCTTGAACATTCCTCTGGGCGAGCGCTGGCGCGTTGGTCGGCGGCTGATGGAATTGGGGATCCCGGCAGTTTGTACAGGAGATGGTCGTCTGCGGGTGGAGGTGAGTACTCCATTGGCTGTTCTACAGGTGCGCAGTGTGATCCGTCAGCACACAGCGCGGCGACAGGAGTTATTGGATGGCCTAGAGGTTTGTTGGCAGCTCAACACAGAGGCTGGGGGTCAAGATGAGCAAGTTCCCTAAGCAAGGAATCCCGTTTGAGTCGGAGGGCCGGTTTTTGGGATTTCTTCCCGATAAGGATGGCAAGCTCAAGTACCTGCGTTGGCAGGCTGGGGCTGACATTTTTTCCGGCAAGATCCCCAAGTCTCTGCGCTCTGCCCTCTACCGCACCCTCAAACCTGGAGACACCGTGCAGATCTGTGGGGAGCGGGAGGTGGATCCGCACAAAGGGCGAGAGAAGTGGGTGCTTTACCGGGTGGTTCCCCTCGGAGAGAGGGCGGGGGGTTTGTCTTCGGCTTCTGGGGCCGAGGCAGCTTCCGAACCGGTTGCTCCAAACATCACAGATATCAAAGGAGATATCAAAGGTACAGACATCAAAGGTAAGGTGCTGGTCTGCCAGAAATCCGACTGTTATCGGCGTGGGGCCGGAGCGGTGATGCAAGCCCTGAACGCCCACTTGGCCGCCTACTCTGGTTCGATTTGCGTGCAGGGGGTGGGCTGCATGAAAGATTGTAAACGGGGCCCCCATGTGGTGTTTATGCCCGACAAGGCTCGTTATAGCGGCGTTTCCCCCCAAGGGATCCCGGCTTTGTTGGAGCGGCATTTTCCGCTTTCCTCGCCGCAACCCCAAGAGGTTGAAGCAGCAGCTTCTTCCTAACGCCCATGGGATCCCCACCGGCGAACAGCTCTGTGAGGTAGGCACAAAATCAAAGGGTGCAGCAGGAGTTTTCCGGCAAACCTAGGCGGAGCGAGATCCAGATTGCCGGGTGGTACAAAGGATCCCTCCTGTGTGATGCTACAGACAGAGGCAGGCTAGGGGAGGGAACAAACCTTGCGGGTGGGGATCATCGGCACCGGCTACGCAGCTCGCTCACGGGCCGAGGCCTTGCGCAAAGATGGGCAAGTGCAGATTGTCGCTGTTGCCGGTCGAGCTCCCGACCGGAGCGATGCTTTTGCCGCCGAGTTGGGGGCCGTCGCCTATTCGGACTGGTCTTCTCTGTTGGGCGAGCAGCGGCTGGATCTGGTTTTTGTCAGCACCATCAATCGGGATCATGCCGCCATTGCCCGTGCTGCTCTGGAGGCAGGGATCCACACCGTCGTGGAATATCCCCTCGCCCTCAGCGCTGCCGAAGCGCGTTCCTTGGTGCAATTGGCAGCCGAGCGGCAAGTGCTGCTGCACGTCGAACACATCGAGCTAATTAGCGGCGTTCACCGGTTGCTGAAACAAGAGCTGGAAGGGTTGGGCAAGCTGTTTGCCGTTCGCTACATCACTCTCACCGCCACCCACCCCGCCCCCGATCGCTGGACCTATCGGCCTGAGTTGTTTGGCTTCCCCCTCATGGGGGCCGTTTCTCGCATCCACCGCTTGGTGGACTTGTTGGGCAGGGTAGAACGGGTGAGCTGCCAACTGCGCTACGACGGGCCGGATCTGCCCCACCGCTACAGCAGTTGCTACTGCACAGCCCAGCTGAGTTTTGCCAGTGGGTTGCTGGCGGTGTTGACCTATGGCAAGGGGGATTCCCTGTGGTGCTCGCAGCGGCTACTGGAGTTCCACGGTCAACGGGGGGGCCTATTGATCAACGGCGAAGAGGCAACGTTGCTGCGGCCCGGCAGCGCCCACCCTCTAGAGACGGGATCCCGCCACGGCCTGTTCGAGCAAGACACCCGCATGGTGCTGGATCACCTGCGCCACGGCAGACCCCTCTATATCCATACTGAAAACATGCTCCACGCCCTGGCGGTGGCCGAGGCAGCCGAGCGATCTGCCCAAACCCAGCAGGTGGTTTGCGTTCAGGATTGGCCCTAAGGGAAGTCCCTGATACATTTACGCTGAACACTGCTGAACATCACTGTTCAACTATGCAGCGATAGCATTCTGTTTGTTTCCATTCGCGTTAGCGGGACGGAGTCCAAACAGAATGGCGGTATCCCGCAAAGCTTTGAGTAGAATACCCAAAGCGCAGTTTCCGTGTCGTCTTACTACCAATTTTCTGCTTTGCTTTGGCTACCATGTTGGCAGACTCGAAAGTAAACAGAAAGATCAACTGGTAGTAATCCGTACTGAACATATTATACACTATTTTCAGTATAGTTGAGCTTATTATTGACTAGAGTCATGCTCTCCCCTTGAGAGAGGGGAGCTACGCAATGGGGAGTTTCACTGGGATGTTATGGTCATTTCAGGTTAAGGTGAGACGCCTGGGCTGCTGATCGCGCCAGCGGGACGGAGTCCTTGAAAAGCCCTATAGCCTGCTGCACTCAGAGTTTTAGGTGTGGGTGCAGTGCCCTAGTTTAATTGAAATGACCATACTGGCAATACAGGGATCCCTGAAAATAGACAGGATGGCGGGGAGGGCTAGTCATGATTGAGGCGGGGGCAAGCGTCTTGAGGCGGATGTTGGGCGTCTACGGCAGCTCTAAGATGGGCGTTCTGCTGCTGTTGGGGTTTTCTTCGGGTTTGCCGCTGCTGCTGATCAACACCACCTTGAATGCTTGGCTGACCCAAGCGGGCTTGACCACCATTGCCATCGGCTTGTTTAACCTGCTCAATTTGCCCTACTCCTTTAAGTTCTTGTGGTCGCCTGTTCTGGATCGATTTCTGTTGCCGGCACCGGGATCCCTGCGGGGCAGTCGACGGCGGGGGTGGATGGCCCTGACCCAGGTGCTGTTGCTGCTCAGCATAGGGCTACTGGGTTTTCAGGATCCGACCCAAACCTGGCTGGAAGCCTTGGGATGGGAAGAGCTGGCCCAGACTTGGCCGGGCATCACAGTTTTCACCCGCCCGATCTTTCTGGTGGGGTTGCTGGTGGCTTTTTTGAGCGCCTCTCAGGACATCGCGGTGGATGCCTACCGTACCGATATCTTGGCAGAGCGGGAGATGGGGGCAGGGGTAGCGATTTTCGTATTTGGCTACCGCATCGCGCTGTTGGTCAGCAGTGGCGTGAGTTTGATCTTGGCGGACTATTTGCCCTGGTGGCAGGTGTACGGGATCATGGCGCTGCTGATGTTGATCGGGTTGATTACCTCGTTTTTGGCCCCTGAGCCGGAAAACAGCGCCCTCAAGCCTACCTCTTTGCGGTCGGCTATCCTCGAGCCGTTTCAATCTTTTTGGCGGCACCGCTTGGCCTGGGCGATCCTGCTGTTTGTGGTCTGCTTCAAGTTGCCGGATAGCTTGGCAGGGCAAATGACCCCCACATTTTTGTTGCAGACGGGGTTTAGCACCAGCGATCTGGGCATTATCCGCAGTTGGATAGGCTTGTTGGCCACCTTGGCTGGGGCTTTTGTGGGGGGGGAGTGGGTCAGCCGCATCGGCACCTACCGCTGTCTGTTCATTTTCGCAGCCTTGCAAGGGATCGGCAATTTGGGCCTGGGAGCGATTGGGTTGGTGGGGCAAAACTATCCGCTGCTGCTGGGGGCAACCATTTTCGACAACATGGCCGGGGGCATGGGCACGGCTGCTTTTCTGGCTTTTTTGATGAGCCTTTGCGATCGGCAATTTAGTGCCACTCAGTATGCTTTGCTCACCAGTGTGTTTGCCGTGGGGGGAACCTTGGCCGGGGCCGTGTCGGGCTATTTGGCGGCTGCAGTCAATTGGCCTTTGTTTTATCTGATCACGGCGATGACAGCCGCTCCGGCAATGGTGATCCTGCTGTGGCTCGGCCCCCCTTCATCGCCTGCAACCCCGGCCACAACCGCATCTGAACCGTAACTGCCCCACCGCAAATCCGGTTCTAATAGCCTTGCCTTGAACGCAACAAGGATGGCCGCCTACAGCGCAGCCCCGATTTTGGCCGCCAGATCCACCAGCCGCGCCGCATAGCCGTACTCGTTGTCATACCAGGAGAGCACCTTCACCGTGCGATCCCCTAAGGTCATGGTGGATCCCAAATCCACAATGGAAGAGTGGGGATCCCCGACAATATCCGCCGATACGATCTCTGGCGGAGCAATGGCCAGGATGCCGCGCAGCGGGCCTTCTGCAGCCTCGATAAAGGCTTGGTTGACGGCTTCTTTGGTGATGGGCTGCTCGGTACGCACCACAAAGTCCACAATCGAGCCGGTCAAGGTGGGCACCCGCAGCGCCAGGCCATCCATCTTTCCTCTCAGGGCGGGCAAAACCTCGGCCACTGCCGTGGCGGCCCCGGTGGTGGAAGGCACGATCGACACTGCTGCTGAGCGGCCCCGCCGATAATCTTTGGGATCCGGGCGATCCACAATCGCCTGGGTGGCGGTATAGGCATGGCAAGTGGTGAGAAAGCCGGTCTCGATGCCGAAGCGATCCAACAAGACCTTAGCCAGCGGCGCCAAGCAATTGGTGGTGCAGGAAGCATTGGAGACGATGTGATGCCGCTCCGGGTCGTATTGGTCGTCGTTGACCCCCATCACCACCGTCAAGTCGGGGCCTTTGGCGGGAGCAGAGATGATCACCTTTTTGGCCCCGGCTTCCAGGTGTTTGGCCGCCCCCTCTCGTTTGGTGAACAAGCCGGTTGATTCCACCACCAGGTCAACCCCCAGATCTTTCCAGGGCAGTTGTGCCGGATCCCGCTCTGCCAAAACTCGGACTTTCAGGTGGTTGCCGATTTGCAGATGCCCGTCCACCGCGCTCACGGTTTGGGGAAGGCGCCCATAGGCCGAGTCGAACTGGAGCAGGTAGGCCAAGTTGTCGGGTTCGGTCAGGTCATTGACTGCCACCACCTCCAGCTCTGGAGCTGGCTGAGACAGCAGCACCCGCAGGAAGGCCCGCCCAATGCGACCAAATCCGTTAATGGCTACCCGTGTGGTCATCGCAATCCTCCGGTATCAGTTTATACGATGGATCAGGGGACGCGGCATGGGAGACGCTGCCCCCCTAGGGATAGGGTAAAAGAAGAACGGGATCCCCATCGCTTTTGCACCCAAGATCTCCAGATTTGCCACTGGGACTCACCCAAGAAGTTGCCGGCAGAAGGGAAAAGTAGGAATGAAGGTATTGCTGACCAACGATGACGGCATCGAGGCTGCCGGGCTGGCCAATCTCAAGTTGGCCCTCAGCGCCCTCATCCCGGAAGAACACTGTTGGATTGTGGCCCCCCACCAGCAGATTTCCGGCTGCAGCCACCAGGTGACGACGGGGCGACCTTTTCGGGCCTTGGCCCGCGGCGAGCGCACCTTTGCCGTCGAGGGATCCCCTGCCGACTGTGTGCGGGTGGCCCTATTCAAGCTGGCCCCAGCGGTGGATTGGGTGCTTTCCGGTATCAACGAAGGGGGAAACCTCGGATCGGATGTGTATCTGTCGGGAACGGTGGCAGCGGTACGGGAAGCGGCGATGCGCGGGATCCCGGGAATTGCCATTTCCCAATACCGAGCAGGGGGCCAACCCATCGACTGGGAGCAAGCCCAGCGGTGGACGCGGGAAATCTTGGCGGAGCTGATGGAACAACCCCTGCCCAGGGGGGCGTTTTGGAATGTGAACCTGCCCCACTTGCCCGCCGGATCCCCTCTGCCGGAGCGGGTCTATTGTCCCCTCTGCACCCAACCCCTGCCGCTCGATTATGCGGTGGAAGCCGAGGGAAATGGGGCAGAGTCGCTGTGGTTTCGCTATCAGGGCCGCTATGCGGAGCGCGCTCGGGATCCCCAAACGGATACCGACATCTGCTTTTCGGGTCGGGTGGCCATCACCCAAGTGCAGCTGGCCAAGGACTCCGTCCCGCTAACGCGACCAGGCGTTTCCGCTGGGGGGGGTAGAAGCCAGGTTGCGGGCGATGGTTCTCAGCCGTTGCAGCCGTAGCGCCGTCAGGATAGATGCTTCGCCGCTGTCGCGAACGGTGGGATCCAGCTTCAGAACCTGTTCTATGGCATCTGCCAGGTGTTGAGCGGCCTCCTGTCGGGTGTAGCCGCGAAACTGAGCACGGCGCAGGGCAAATTCATCGGCGTCGAAATGGGCGCTCTCCCGGTTCAGGTTTTGCCAGATCTGCCGGACGGAGAGAGCTGTAATGCCACCTGCCAACAGAGCGGAAAAAGGGTGCTGCAAAGAGAGCTCCGCAACAGTGGTGATGCCCCCCATCAAGGCCAGCGATTGGTAAAACCCCGGCTGCAACCAATTGCGGTTGCCCAGCCAGCCCACCTCCCGCAGAAACAACAGATCCCGCTGTGGCTGAGGGATCCCTTGCCAACGGCGAAAATCGATGGCGATGGTGCCCTGGGGCTGCCAAGGGGCTTTGCGGCGGGAGATGAGCAGGGCTTCGCCCCCGAAGTGGGGAACAATGGTGATCAAGGGTCGGAAAGAAGCGGGGAGCAGATCCCGCAACCGTTCGGTTTCTTCTTTTTCGAAGGGTTGGAAATCTGGGCGGCTGGTCATGGCCTCACCTGTTGGGGGGGTTGAGGTGGGGAGCCCGCCTAAAAACAGGCCCTGTTCCGGCCCCAGACACCCCAGCCTGTGCAGAACCGATGCGAGGTTAGTCTATCGCATCTCCAGGCTGGCCGTGGAACTCTGGCCGTGGAACTCTATAGGTGGAACCCTGTAGGTTTCAAAGATCCCAATCCTAGGTTGCGTAGACTGGGAAGGCGAGCCTACCCGTCTTACCTACTCGTCTTAAATCCGAGACCATGACCTTCCCAGCTCAGCCAGAACCCCAAGTGCTCCGTACTGCTGACGGGAATGAGCAGAGTGCCGTTCGCGGTAGCGGGACGGAATCCTTTAGCCCCCTTTACACGTACGCCTTCTTCCTGCAGCCAGCGCCAGAGCTTTTGCCCTTCATCCGGCAAACCGAGGGGATCCATCGGTCGGTGCAGGTGTTCTCCCCGGCAGGCAGCCGAATTGCCGCTGCTGTGGAGCCGATGCCGGATCCAGAGTCGCTGCAAGTCTCGGATGAGGTGTTGGTGCGCTCTGCCCTGCGCCACGACCAGGTGATCTGCCGGCTGTTCGCCCAGATGCCGGTGCTGCCCCTGCGCTTCGGCACCTGCTTCCTCTCAGCAGAAAGGCTGGGATCCCATCTGCTGTCCCGGCAAGCGGAATACGAACAAGCCCTCGCAGCCATTGGGGGGCGGGCCGAGTACTGTCTCAAAGGAAGGGTTCAACCTCAGCCCCAACCGGAGCCACAGTCCTCCCTGAGCGGGACGGCCTATCTGTTGGCCCGCAAGCAAGCTTATCTCCAGCAACGACAAGCCCAAGAGCAGCAAGAGCAGGAGCAGCAAGCCCTACAGCAGCTTTGGCCTTCCACCTGGCCTGTGCAAAGGGGGGATCCCCAACCGGGAGAGGCCTTGCGGCTCTACTTTTTGCTCACTCCTGCCGAGTGGGAAGCCGCCCTTCAGCTCACCCAAACCTGGCTGGCTCAGCACCCCCATTGGCAACTGGATTGGAGCGCCCCTTTGCCCCCTTATCACTTTGTCCGTGCCCTGCGGGATCCCCTGGCCGACAGGTGATAGATCCCAACTAAGGACGCCGTCCCGCTAGCGCGAACAAAGTGCTCTGCATGCGGATCATGGTCGCGTTAGCAGAGCGTGGATCCAAGCGTGATAATGGTGAGGGGATCCCGTCCGCTTCCTGTTTGCATTGGCGAGGCGGAGCCCTCACAGGGCAAAGGACTCCGTCCCGCTAACGGGAACAGCAGGCAAAAGGAAGAGTTGTGGTCTAAAGCGCTATGCGCCGCTACCGCGAACGAGTTGGGCTATTGGGGCTGGGCACGGTTGGCACGGGTGTTGTGCAAATTCTGCAGCAACCCCGGCATCCTCTCTTGCAGTCGGTTGAGATTGCGGCGGTGGGGGTGCGCTCTTTGGACAAGCCACGGCAAGTGCGGATCCCGCCTGAGCGCCTGACCACCAATCTGGAGCAAATCGTGTCGGATCCGGAAATCGACGTGGTCATCGAGCTGATGGGGGGCTTGGAGCCGGCCCGCACCTTGATCTTAAAAGCCCTTGACCACGGCAAACCGGTGATCACAGCCAACAAAGCGGTGATCGCCCGCCACGGGGAGGAGATCTTTCAGGCGGCAGCCCAAGCCAAAGTCTCGGTGCTCTTGGAAGCGGCAGTCGGGGGCGGGATCCCGATTCTGCAGCCCTTGCAACAGTCCCTGCAGGCCAGCCACATCCAGGCGGTCTGGGGCATTGTGAACGGCACCACCAACTTCATCCTCAGCCAGATGACCCAGGCGGCCAGCTCATTTGAGGAAGCCCTGGCCCTGGCCCAGGCCCACGGCTACGCCGAAGCGGATCCCAGCGCCGATGTGGAAGGGTGGGATGCCGCCGACAAGATCGCCATTTTGGCCAGCCTTGCTTTCGGGGTGTCTGTGAAGCGGGCAGCCATCCCCTGCGAAGGGATCCGCGGCATCAGCCCCACCGACATTCGCTATGCCCGCGAGTGGGGCTACACCTTCAAGCTCTTGGCCATCGCCCAGTTGCGTCAGCATTGCGGAGCAGCAAGGGCCCATCCTGTTCGCGCTAGCGGGGCGGAGCCCTTGGATGACGGGGAAGGGGCGGTCGCGACAGCGTTGCGGAGCAACACGATGGCCTTGGACATCCGAGTTCACCCCACCCTTCTGCCCTCTACCCACCCCTTGGCCAACATCAACGGCGTGGACAATGCCGTTTTGGTGCAGGGGGATCCCTTGGGTCAGGTGGTGCTGTCGGGGCCGGGGGCGGGGCGGGGGCCGACTGCCAGTGCCGTTGTTGGCGATCTGCTGACCCTGATTGCCCACCGGCAAACGGGGGCTGATGCCCCCAATCCGCTGTGGGGATTCTCCTGCTTCCCCGCTGCCGCCTCTTTGATCCCTCTCTCGGAATTGGAGTCGGAGTTTTACGTGCGGGTATTGGCCCAGGATCAGCCGGGGGTAATGGGGGCGATTGGCACCTGCTTCGGTCGCCACCGGGTTAGCCTGGAGAGCATTACCCAAAAGGAATGTCACCAAGAGCAGGCGGAGATTGTGATTCTCACCCACACCGTCCGGGAGGCCGACTGCCGACAGGCGCTGGCCGAGATCCAACAACTGCCCCAGGTGGCCGGGATCCCCAGCCTATTTCGGGTGCTGCGCTAGCTGCTATAGATCCAAAATGCTCCGCACCGCTGACGCGAACGCGCTGGTGGGACGGGGAGCGGCTCAGAGCATAATTGTTTGACTCTTGAGGATTGAAAACCCCGTTGGAACCCAAAAGATGAACTCTTCTGTTGAGCACTTTGGTAGGACGCAGTCCTTGCAGGCTGAGGTGGTGGTGGTGGGGGCGGGCATCAGTGGCCTAACGTTGGCCTTGCGATTACAACAGGGCTTATCCCCCAAGGATGAATCCACCCAGCCGCTGCTCCTGGCCGAGGCCAGCTCCCGCGTGGGGGGCTGTATCTCCACCCAATCCAAAGACAGCTATCGCTGGGAAGAGGGCCCCAACAGCTTTACCCCCGCCCCCGCCCTGCTTAACCTCATTGCCGAGGTGGGCTTGGCGGAGCACCTGGTGCTGGCCGATGCCAAGCTGCCCCGCTACGTTTACTGGGAGAAAGCGCTGCTGCCGGTGCCCCTAAGCCCTTCTGCGGCAATTGGCTCGCGGCTGTTGAGCGTGGGCGGCAAGTTGCGGGCCTTACGTGGGTTGTTGGGGTTTGTCGCGCCACCGCCGGGCAAAGAGGAAACGGTGCGGCAATTCTTCCGGCGGCAACTGGGATCCGAGGTGGTAGAGCGGCTGGTCGAACCTTTCACCTCAGGGGTGTATGCCGGGGATCCGGATCAGCTCAGCGCCTTGGCAGCCTTCCCCCGCATTGCCGGCTTGGAAGAACGCTACGGCAGCCTCTTTGCCGGTGCTGTGCAGGCTTTGCGCAGCCGTTATCGCTACGCGACGCTCCCGCGAACCCGTCACCAGGACAGCGGCAACTCCCCTATCCAGCCTCCTCCCAAGCGGGGCCAACTGGGTAACCTGCGGCAGGGGTTGCAGCAGCTACCTGAGGCGATTGCCCAGAAACTGGGCAGTGCGCTGCGGCTGGGCTGGCGGGCTGTGCATCTCAAGCGGGATGAGACGGGCTACCGGGTGGGCTTCGTCATACACGACGGCGGTGCAGAGCACACGGCCCCAGAAGAAATCCACTGGGTGGCGGCTCAACAGGTGGTGCTCACCCTCCCTGCCTACGCTGCTGCCACCCTCCTGCAGGATCTCAACCCCCAGGCCAGCCGGCTGCTGAGGGAAATCCCCTACCCCCCTGTGGCGGTGGTGGCTTTGGCCTATCCAGAAGAAGCCCTTCCCCAGCCGCTGCGAGGGTTTGGCCATCTGATCCCTCGCTCTCAGGGCCTGCGCACCCTGGGCACCATCTGGGCCTCCTCCCTCTTCCCAGAGCGGGCTCCTCAGGGCTATCACTGCCTGGTCAGCTTCATTGGGGGGGCCACCGACGCGGCTTTTGCCTGTCAGAAAGGGATCCCGCCCATTACGGCGCTCTCCCCTGACGAGCGGGCCCAAATTGTGCATGCAGAACTCAGCCAGATCCTGCTCACCCGCCCTGTCGAACCCATCCGCCTGGGAGAGCGCCTGTGGCCCCAGGCTATCCCGCAATATACGCTTGGCCACCGGCAGCGGATTGCCCAATTGCAGGCCAGCCTGGCCGACCAAACCCCAGGGGTGTGGGTGTGTGCCAACTACCTGGATGGCGTGGCCTTGGGAGATTGTGTGCGGCGGGCCGAGGCCCTAGCCCAGCAGATCCTGTCCGTCCGGCGTTAGCGGTGCGGTTCCCGTTCGCGTGTAGCAGCATAGAGTGCTGTAGACATAGCAGCATGAGCCATCCCTACACCAGCCTCCTGCTCATCCCCACCGGCATTGGTGCCCGCATCGGTGGTTTTGCCGGGGATGCCCTGCCTGTTGCCCGCACCCTGGCAGCAGCCGCAGAGCGGGTCATCACCCATCCCAACGTGTTAAACGGAGCCAGTTTGTTTTGGCCGATGGGGAACGTGTTGTACGTGGAAGGGTACGGCCTGGATCAGTTCTGTGCGGGAGTGTGGAATTTGCGGCCAGTGCGCCAAAACTGTGTTGGGGTGGTGCTGGATGCCGGGATCCCCCCCGATCTGCAACAACGCCACCTGCAGGTGATGCAGGCTGCTCAGGCCACCTTGGGGCTCAACATTGGCCCCTGGCGCTTGACCCGCCAACCCTTGGGCGTTTCCGTCGGCTTCTCCCCCTCAGGAGCCAGCCAGGGATCCCTAGCCCGGCCCGATGCTCTCTTGGAGACTGCCCAGGAGCTGGTTCGCCTGGGGGCAGAGGCCATTGCCGTGGTGGCCCGCTTTCCGGATGACTTGGACTTCAGCCAGTACGAGCAGGGAAGGGGGGTGGATCCCCTGGCCGGCGTCGAAGCCCTGATCAGCCACCTGGTGGTGCGGGAGTTGCGGATCCCTTGTGCCCATGCCCCCGCTTTCTACCCTGAGACTTTCCCCAAGCCGGTTCACCCCCGCGCTGCTGCTGAAGAGGTGGGGTTTACCTTCTTGCCTTCGGTTTTGGTGGGCCTCAGCTACGCTCCCCAATTTGTCAAGAGCGGGGATCCCGCCCAACCGGGCGACCTGACAGCAGAGCAGGTGGACAGCGTCATTGCCCCGGCCACTGCCTTTGGGGGGCCTGGCTTGCTGCACCTGGCCAGCCGTTATTGCGGCGCAACGCTGTCGCGACCCCACCACAATGCTCCGCCGCTGACGCGAACGGACGGAGTCCTTGCCCGTCCTCCGCTTTTCATTGCCGTCGAGGAAAACACCACCGTGATGCAGGTGCATCCCCGCCAGTTGGGGATCCCTCATGTATCGGTAACCTCCTATCTAGAGGCGATTGGAGTGGTGGTGGCCCATCGAGCAGGAGTGGCCTGGTCGTCGCTACGGCTCTCCCCCTCCCCCCCGGAAAAGCTGGGATCCCACACTTGCGCCGTTCGCGGTCGCGGTGCGGAGCACTTGAGCGGGACGGAGTCCCAGTAGGCTACCGGTCGCGTTAGCGGGACGGAGTCCATGAGCAGATGGGAGCCGGCAGGGGATCCGCCGGGTTTAGGCCGGCAAACCACTCCGACAGGGCGGCCGGCAAGCAGAGGCCGGGGTTTCCCTCGATGTGCAGCCGCTCCAGTCGGGGCAGTTCTGCCAAAAAGGTCGGCAGTTCTCCCGTGAATTGGTTACGTGCCAGGCGCAGATCCCGTAACTGATTCAGCTGAGCCAGCTCGGGGGGCAGGGATCCGCTGAGGCGATTGTCCGACAGGTAGAGGTTTTCCAGGTGGCGCAGTTGCCCCAGTTGGGGGGGAATAGGCCCAGAGAGCTGATTGCGATCCAAAAACAGGCCCTTGAGGGAGCTCATCTGGCCCAGTTGGCCGGGAAGGGTGCCGCTGAGGCGGTTGTTTTGCAGGATGAGGTTTTCCAGGTGGCGCAGTTGCCCCAGCTGGGGGGGAATAGGCCCAGAGAGCTGGTTGTGATCCAAAAACAGGCCGCGCAGGTTGCGCAGCTGCCCCAGCTCGGATGGGATGGAGCCGGAGAATTCGTTGTAGTCGAGAAACAGGTTTTCCAACTGGCTGAGTTGCCCCAGCTCGGGCGGCAGGGGGCCGGAAAGTTGGTTGTGGCTGAGGGACAAGGCTCGCAACCGGCGAAATTGGCCTATTTCGGGCGGCAAGGAGCCGCTCAACCCCTGGCGATCCAACACCAGTTGGACAAGACACTGATCCGAATCAAAAAGGGCCACCTCCTCTACCTTCACCTCCGGACGGCCCAGAGCTGCCAAGATCTGCCGCAGCAAGAGGGGATCCCGACAAAGGGGAGCAGACCAGGCCCCCATCCCCCAGCTCAGCCAAACCCAGATCGCCAACAGGCCCACCGCCCACCTCTCGTGCCGAGCCATTCCCCTCTGCTGCTTCATCCCTGCTCTCCAAAGGATCTTTGCCAAGGTAGCATCCTACTCCGTCCCGCCTCCGCCGGGGTTGTTGCTATGGGCAGGGGAACCGCGACGTAGAAGAGCATGACTCTAGTCAATGATACGCTGGACTATACTGAAAATAATGTATAGCATGTTCAGTATGGCTGCTTGGTATGGCTAGGTATGTAAAACCGAGAGAAGCGGCGGATTATTTTGGGGTGTGTCTCCACACTTTGAGGCGATGGGAACAGAAAGGCTGGATCAAGGCAATACGTACACCATCCGGTAGGGCGAGAAGGTATGACCTCGACAGCTACATTGGCCTCCGGCCCGCTGACGCGAACAAAGCGCCCAGAAAGGCCAAACAAGTCGTTTTGTACGCCCGAGTCAACAGTCGAGGGCAGAAACCAGACTTGGAGAGACAGATTGCAAGACTGGTTAACCTCTATCCTGGAGCCGAAGTGGTCGGAGAGATTGGCGGCGGTCTCGACTTCAAAAGACCAAAGTTCCTTGCCTTATTGGAGCGAGTTCGTACAGGAGATATCGGAACAATTGTGGTCGCTCACAGGGATCGACTCTGCCGGTTTGGATTTGAGTTCGTTGAATGGTACTGCCATCAATACGGGTGCGAAATCTTGGTTCTCGATGACGATCACCTTTCTCCCCAGCAGGAACTGGTTGAGGATATCCTCACCATCCTGCACTGCTTCAGCAGTCGGCTCTACGGACTCAGAAAATATCGGGCTGCAATCGAGAAAGATACGGATTTATCCGGAGCCAGCGCTGGCTAAAGTTTGGAAGCGGTGGCAGGCGGCGTGCCGGTACTGCTACAACCAAGCGATTGCCTATCAGCGTCAGCATGGTGCCCCAAAAACGGCCAGAAAGCTGCGGGACATCATCCTGCGCTCCGACCTGCCCGGGTGGGTGAAGGACGCCCCCTGCCACATCAAGCAGAACGCGGTCGTCGAGGCGTGGTTGGCGTTTCGCCGAAGCAAAGACGCGAGGTTTCGCAGTGTGCGGGACAGGTCGCATACGCTGCAATTCAACGCCGGCAACTTTCGCAATGGGACGTGGTATCCGAAACTCACCCGAGGTTTGGCGTTCCGTGCATCCGAGGAGATGCCCAGAGAATGGGCACGTGGAACTGAGCTAATGCGGGTGAAAGACAGATGGTATGCCATCTTTCCTGAGCCCGTGAACGAGCAGTGTTCGTTAGCAAAGGGGGTGATCGCACTTGATCCTGGAGTAAGAAGCTTCCTTACAGGGTTTGATGGGGCGGGCTTTGTAGATATCGCCAAGGGGGACTTTGGTAGGATCGTTCGGCTGTGCTACCACCTAGACGATCTGCAGTCCAGGCTGAGTAAAGCACCGAGACCCAAGCGTAGGCGAATGCGGCAAGCGGCGTTTCGTCTGCGGGAGAGAATCAGGAACTTGGTGGACGAGTGCCATCGCAAGGTAGCGGCGTTCCTAACGGATAAC
Source organism: Thermostichus sp. MS-CIW-34 (assembly GCF_054060435.1). Classification (NCBI taxonomy): domain Bacteria; kingdom Bacillati; phylum Cyanobacteriota; class Cyanophyceae; order Thermostichales; family Thermostichaceae; genus Thermostichus; species Thermostichus sp. MS-CIW-34. Next base: position 64,191 of record NZ_JBSSDE010000007.1, read on the forward strand.
TACCGATTGATATTCCTCCCCACTTTCGAGTCGGCCAAGATGGTTGCCAAGGCGGGGAGGAAGTTTGGTAGCAAGACGGCAAGGGCGATGCTCACCTGGGCGCACTATCGGTTCAAGCAGTTCCTGAAGTTTCAAGCCAAGAAGAAAAACGTGGTCGTCGTGGAAGTATCGGAGGCGTACACCAGCAAAACCTGTACCAGGTGCGGGCACATCCACACTAAGTTGGGTGGCGCAAAGGTGTTTAGATGCCCAAAGTGCAACCATAGGCTACCACGAGATTGGCAAGGCGCTCTGGGTGTTATGCTCAGAGCTTTGCGGGATACCGCCGTTCTGTTTGGAAACGGACAGAATGCTATCGCTTCACCGTTGAGCAGTAATGGTCAGCAGTGTTCAGCGTAAATGTATCAGTTCTGGCCCGGAACCGGCTAAGGACTCCGTCCCGCTAGCGCGAACAGCTACACTGAAAAGCCGATGACCTCCTCTTCGGCAAACCTCCATGGCCAGGATCAACGACCACTTCCTCAAGCTCAAGACCGGCTATCTCTTTCCCGAGATCGCCCGGCGGGTGCAGGCTTTTGCCACCGCCCATCCCGAAGCTCAAATTATCAAAATGGGCATTGGCGATGTCACCGAGCCGCTGCCGGAAGCCTGTCGAACGGCCATGATCCGGGCGGTGGAGGAAATGGGGGAACGGGCCACCTTTCGCGGCTATGGGCCAGAGCAGGGCTACGAGTGGCTGCGCCAGGCCATTGCCCGGCACGACTTCCAGGCCCGCAACTGCGATATCGACGCTTCCGAGATCTTCGTCTCCGATGGCTCCAAGTGCGATTGCGGCAACATCCTGGATATCCTCGGCCACGACAACACCATCGCCATCACGGATCCTGTCTATCCGGTTTATGTGGACACCAACGTGATGGCGGGCCATACGGGGCCGGCCAACGAACGCGGCGAATACGAGGGCCTGGTCTATCTGCCCATCACTGCCGAAAATCACTTCACCGCCAGCCTGCCCAGCCAAAAGGTGGATGTGATCTACCTCTGCTTCCCCAATAACCCCACAGGCGCAGTGGCCACACGGGAGCATCTGCAAAACTGGGTGGACTATGCCCGTGCCCACGGCTCCCTGATCCTGTTCGATGCCGCCTACGAAGCCTATATCACCGACCCCGGGATCCCCCACTCCATTTACGAGATTCCAGGGGCGCGGGAATGTGCCATCGAGTTCCGCTCCTTTTCCAAAACCGCTGGGTTTACCGGCACCCGCTGTGCCTTTACGGTGGTGCCCAAGTCTTTGCGGGGGCAAGCTGCCGATGGATCCTGGGTGGATCTGTGGAGCTTGTGGTATCGCCGTCAATCCACCAAGTTCAACGGGGTGTCCTACATTGTGCAGCGGGGGGCGGAGGCGGTCTATTCCGAAGCGGGGCAAGCGCAGGTGCAAGGTCTGGTGCAGTTTTACCTGGAAAATGCCCGCATCATTCGCCAGCAGTTGGCCGAAGTGGGGATCCAAGTCTATGGCGGCGTGAATGCCCCCTACGTCTGGGTGAAAACACCCGATGGGCTGAGCAGTTGGGAGTTTTTTGACAAGCTGCTGCACACCTGCCATGTGGTGGGTACCCCTGGCTCTGGCTTCGGCAGCGCCGGAGAGGGCTATCTGCGCCTGTCCGCTTTCAACAGCCGCGCCAACGTGGAAGAGGCAATGCGCCGCATTGGCAGCGTGTTTGCGGGGGCTGGAGCCGTTGGTTAATTGAGTCTTGACCCAGAGGGCGAGGATTCTTTCAAGCGCTCCCCGCCGCCAGAGGCGAACAGCTTGGGCCCGACAGGAAAGATGACGAACCAGTCGGCGATACCGCCGCGAACCCTTTTGCCTGCAACGCAGCAACTGGGCCAGCTTCCCCTTCGGCTTTCCGGGTACTGCCGCTTCGACTGCAGCTGATACATTTACGCTGAACATTGCTGAACATCACTGTTCAACTATGCAGCGATAGCATTCTGTTTGTTTCCATTCGCGTCAGCGGGACGGAGTCCAAACAGAATGGCGGTATCCCGCAAAGCTTTGAGTAGAATACCCAAAGCGCAGTTTCCGTGTCGTCTTACTACCAATTTTCTGCTTTGCTTTGGCTACCATGTTGGCAGACTCGAAAGTAAACAGAAAGATCAACTGGTAGTAATCCGTACTGAACATATTATACATTATTTTCAGTATAGTTGAGCTTATTATTGACTAGAGTCATGCTCCTGACCGTTAGCGATGAAGATATCCATACCCTCATGGGCAGTGGCCAGGTGAACTTTGCCCAAATCCACCCCATTTCCACCAGAACGGGTGTGTTCTGGGGCCAAGGTATCACCCTTTCCCATTGGGCAGATAGAGTTTGCAGCAGCCCAGCAAAAAGCTGCCCTGATCGCGTCAGCAGGTCGTATCTTGGTCGGCCAGTTCTGGCGAAAGCCTTTCACAAAGCAGGCCGTAGGTCTTTTGCCTGGATCCCTAGACCAGCAGCGGGGCTTTGCGCCAAGCCTTGGGCTGCTGGAACCGGTGCAGATCTCGGATCAGCCGCACCCAGCCGTCAGACATGGACTCCACCAAAACTTTGCCTTTCTCCGGCGTGGCGGCGGTGGCATCGCCCAAAACTCCGCTCTGGGTGAGATCGCGAGCTGCCCAAGCGAAAGGGATCCGCCCTTCCATGCTGAGCAGGCTGTTTTCCGGCAGATCGTGGGGATATTCGCAGACCAATCGGTCGGTTCGCACCGTGTCCGGCAAAAGGTGCATCAGCATACTGGTCTCCCCATCGCCGGCGTGAATGCCCAATTCCCGTTCTTTCTCGGTAAACAGCTCTCGTCCTTCGTGGGGAACGCGCCAGACCGACACCGGAAACAGCATGAAATCTTCATACTTCTGGTGCAGATCGCGGGCAACAATCTCCAGGACCTGTGGCTGGCCACCGTGGGAATTGAGGAACACCAGCTTGCGAAACCCAGCTCGGTAGATGCTCTCTGCCACTTCTGTCAGCACCGCCATCAGGGTTTGAGCCGAGAGGGTAATGGTGCCGGGGAAATGCCAATGCTCGTTGGCTTTGCCGTAACATTGGGTGGGCAAAACATAGGCCGGGATCTCAGGCTCCAGCTTCTCCATGGCACGCCCAATGATCGCCGTGCCGATGCAGGCATCCACCACCAGGGGCAGGTGGGGCCCATGTTGCTCGATTGAGGCAACCGGCTGAATGATCACCACGTTCTCTTTGTCGGGCATGGCCTGGATCTCCGTCCAGGTCAGGTAGGGGAAAAAGCGGTGGGGCGGGACAAAAGTGTGCATCATGGCGGGATCCGTCCAAGTTTGATCAGAAAGCTACCTAGCACCATGCCACAAAATCGGGTTCACGAAATGCCCGCAAAGACGGGATCCCCGGCCAACCCGCCTGCCAAAGAAAAGTAAGGAGGCCATCGATTAGGATCAGTACAGTCCATATCGTCTTCAGTTAACGATTGCATGACCCTGTTGCCTTGTTTGCCCGCCCAGTGTGACTCTGTTGAGGGCCTGCGTCTGCTGGGGCGCCCTTTGCCCGCCTCGGCGGAAGTGGGCAGCGCTCCCCCCTCACCCCGTCCCATTCTCGCCCTGCCAGGGTCGCAGGCCACCCTCTATGTGGAGCTGATTCAGGTTTCTCGCCACAGTCTTGAGGCAGGCTCTGACACCCCGCCGCTGCTCTGGGTGCGGCCTCTCCTGCTCAGGCAGGGATCCCAAGTCTTCAACCTGCGGGCCACCTCGGATTTGCTCTGGCCTGCTGCCGGCTTTGTTCCGGCCTATGCGGAGGAGGTATTGCCCCTTCTGGAACAGGCAAGGGATCCCGCTCCCCACGAGCTCCCTGCCCGACAGCAGTTGCAGGCATTTCTGCGGCAAGTCTGGCGAGGCTAGGCTGCCCCGGAATGGCCAAGGGAGGCGGCCAACCTTTGCAAAGCCGATGCCAACATCGCTAGAGCCGCGTCAATTTCTGCCGGGGTGACGATCAAGGGGGGCACAAAGCGCACCACCTGGGATCCTGCCGGCACCAACAACAGCCCGCAGTCCATGGCTGCCTTGACCACTTCAGCCGCCGGGATGCGCACCACCAAGCCCTGAATCAGGCCCCAGCCCCGCACTTGCTCAACGAGCTGCGGAAACTGCTCCGCCAAGCGGGACAGCCCCTGACGCAGATACACCCCTGTCTGCTGGGCATTCCAAACCAAACTCTCCGACATTAGCGTGCGGCAAACCGCCAGGCCCACCGCACAAGCCAAGGGGTTGCCCCCAAAGGTGCTGGCGTGATCCCCCGGCTGAAACACGGCGCAAAAGTCTTTCGCCAACAAGGCCCCGATGGGGATCCCACCGGCCAGGCCCTTGGCCAAGGTGAACACATCCGGCTCCACCCCCAGGTTACAGTGGCCCCACAGCATGCCAGTACGGCCCATGCCCACCTGCACCTCATCCAAAATCAGCAGAATGCCCCGCTCGCTGCAGATCCGGCGCAACCATTGAAAATAGGCGGGATCCCCCGGCACAACCCCCCCTTCCCCCTGCAACGGCTCCAACAGCACGGCACACACCCGCTCACCCCAGCGCTCCAACACCGCTGCTGTGCCCTCGATGTCGTTGTAGGGAACGTAATCAAAGCCGGGCACCAGAGGGGCAAAGTCTTTCTGGTATTTCGGCTGGCCGGTGGCGGTAATGGTGGCCAGGGTGCGGCCATGGAAGCTGGCATGGGCGGTGAGGATCATCGGATCTTGGATCCCGCGCACCGTGTGGGCATACTTGCGAGCCAGCTTAATGGCTCCCTCATTGGCTTCCGCCCCTGAGTTGCAGAAAAACACCTTGTCGGCACAGGAGTGCTGGGTCAGCCATTGAGCCAGTTGTGCCTGCGGCTGGTTGTAGTAAAGGTTGGAAACATGATGCAACTGTTGCGCCTGCTCGGTGAGCGCCTGAATCCACAGCGGGTGGGCATGCCCCAGGGTACAGGTGGCAATGCCGGCCACAAAATCCAGGTACTCCCGCCCCTGCTCATCCCAAACTCGACACCCCTGCCCGCGCACCAGGGTTAAAGGATAGCGCCCGTAGGTGGACATCACATGCTCGGCAAACAGCTCGGCAGTTGTCGGGGATCCCGAAGTGGCACTGGCAAGAGGCGAAGTTAGAGGAGACATGGCCGGTAAAAGATTGCTGTCGTGTTGGCAGCGCGGAGCGCTTTGGGGCTGGCGCAAGCCGTGTTTCGAGTGTACCACCCTGCTTTTGGAGATGATATTCTGGCGGGGCCAAAGATTCAGGGATCCACAGCAAACAGACAGAAGCAAACAGACAGATGTCGCGGCGGGGGGTAACGGTCTGGTTTACGGGATTGAGCGGGGCGGGCAAAACCACCCTAAGCTGCGGCGTGGCCCAGCAGTTGCGCGCTTGGGGGCTGCCGGTGGAGGTGCTCGACGGAGATGTGGTGCGGCAACATCTCACCAAAGGGCTCGGCTTCAGCAAAGTGGATCGGGAGGAGAACATTCGCCGCATCGGCTTTGTGGCGGAGATGCTGACTCGGCACGGGGTGATTGTGCTGGTGTCGGCCATTTCCCCCTATCGGGCAGCACGGCAGGAGGTACGGCAGTATATTGGCAGCTTTATCGAAGTCTTTGTGGATGCCCCCCTGGAGGTGTGCGAACGCCGGGATGTGAAGGGCCTCTATCGAAAGGCGCGGGCAGGCTTAATCCAGCACTTTACCGGTATTGACGATCCCTACGAGCCGCCGGAACAGCCGGAGGTGGTGTGCAAAACTGCCGAGCAAAGCATCTCCGAATGTATTGACCTGGTGATACAAAGCCTAAAAAGCAGAGGTTATGTCTAACAGGCCCACTGCTCTTACGTTGCCCGTAGAGGGTGGGCTTCCCCCCGGAGTAGCTGCAAAGAACCTAGAATTAAGAAAGGCTTACAAGCAACTCCTATGGCTTCGACATCGGCATCGGCCACTCCCATTTCGGCGCAGTGGATCTGGCGGGGGCAGTCAGTTCATTACGTCAAACAGGGTGAGCAGGGGCAGCCTCTGCTTCTGGTGCACGGCTTTGGAGCCTCCACCGACCACTGGCGCAAGAACATTCCCGAATTGGCTCAACACTACCAGGTGTACGCCATCGATTTGCTGGGTTTCGGTCGCTCCGCCAAGCCCAACTGGGACTACCGCGCCGAAATCTGGCGGGATCAGCTGCGGGACTTTTGCCAACAGGTAATCCGTCGGCCTGTGGTGGGGATCGGCAACTCCCTGGGCGGCTATGTGGTGCTCAGTTTTGCGGCGGAGTGGCCGGAGTGGGTGCGGGGCGTGGTGCTCTTGAATGGGGCAGGTGGGTTTTCCACCCTCAAGGGATCCCCGACCGGATGGCGGCAATGGATAGGCGGATTGGTGGGCTGGGGCCTGCGCCAGCGCCTGGTGTCTTACCTGCTGTTTCAGTATTTGCGGCAGCCGCACGTGATCCGAGCCAAGCTGAAGCAGGTTTACTACGACCCGGCAGCCGTGACCGATCAGCTGGTCGAGGCCATCCATCGCCCCACCCAGGATCCGGGGGCTGCCGATGTGTTTGTGGCCTTGATGCGAGGTGGGCAGAAGGGACGGTATGTAGATGAGCTGCTGTGCAGCTTGGTGCGCCCGCTGTTGTTGATCTGGGGAGAACGGGATCCCTGGATGCGGGCTCGGGAACGCTCTAAGCTGTACCGGGCCCACTACCCTCAAGCAGTGGAATACTTCCTGGAGGCTGGCCACTGCCCCCACGATGAGCGCCCCGAAGAGGTCAATGCCCTGATTCACCGGTGGATCGAGACCGGGATCCCAGCCACCACTTCTCCCCCCATTTCCAAAGCTGCCCCTGTATCGGAAGTCCATCCCTAGGCGGCCCGTCTAGCTTGGGCTGTCCAACAATTCCTCCTGGGGATCCCCTTCTAGGCCGATGGTGTACTTAGACCATTCTCGATGGGAACCACTGCCGACGGCTTTGGAGATTTCAAAATAAAGAGTGCTGTGGGGACGGCGGGGTTGGCGCAGCAGGGGCATACCGGCTTCGCGGGGGGTGCGGTTCCCTTTTTTCACGTTGCAACGCACACAGGCACTGACCACATTTTCCCAAGTATCCCCGCCGCCACGAGACCGAGGGATCACGTGATCCAGGGTGAGATCTTCGCCGAAGCAGCCGCAGTACTGACAACGATGCCCATCCCGGTAGAGGACGTTGCGGCGCGTAAGTGGGATCTCCTTGTGGGGAACGTGGACATAGTGGCGCAGACGAATGACAGTGGGCAGGGGAATGTTGCCGTACACCACTCGGCCATTGTGCTCGATTTGCTCGGCCTTGCCCTTAAGCAAAAGAACGACTGCCCTGCGCCAACTGGTGATGTTGAGCGGCTCGTAGGAGGCATTCAAAACCAAAACCTTGCCCATAGTGCCGCGCACCGCTGACGGGATCCCCAACCTAAGCCGGAAGGCGCCAGCCCCCTGAAGTTATGCAAAATGTTAACACAGCTTTAGATTCAAGCAGTAGGAGTTCTGTGCTGATACATTTACGCTGAACACTGCTGAACATCACTGTTCAACTATGCAGCGATAGCATTCTGTTTGTTTCCAAACAGAATGGCGGTATCCCGCAAAGCTTTGAGTAGAATACCCAAAGCGCAGTTTCCGTGTCGTCTTACTACCAATTTTCTGCTTTGCTTTGGCTACCATGTTGGCAGACTCGAAAGTAAACAGAAAGATCAACTGGTAGTAATCCGTACTGAACATATTATACATTATTTTCAGTATAGTTGAGCTTATTATTGACTAGAGTCATGCTCCAGGAGATATTCCCGGCTGCTGCGAGAGCGCTACTCTGGAAAAGACCTGCCGGCAAGGGCGTGTTGATCCTGGGGCATTAGGTGGGGTTTCCCGAATAGGCTGAATTTTATTGAGGTGATGAAGCTGGAACTGAAATCTTCAACTCAACGGCAGGATCTGCCCCAAAAGAGAAACCCAGGCGAGGGATCCCGCTGGCTGATGGGTTTGGCCATTGCGCTGCTTTGTCTGGGATCCCCCAACCGCTGGCTGCACTGGTTTCCGGGAGCGCTGCTGGGCTTAGCCCTGCTGTTTGGCCTGTGCGAGCAACGGCAAGGGTGGGCGCGGTGGCGTTTGGCCTATGGCCTCTGGTTTTGGGTTTGCCTGTATGCCTTCTGGGTGGATCCCTTCTCGGTTAAGGTGTTGAGCGCCTGGGAGATCCTGGGGGGCGTGGTGGTGGCTCCCCTGATCCCCCTCTTTTTCACCACCGCTACGCTCCTGAGTTTGGAGCTGAGCCGCCCCCTGCCGGTTTGGGCACGTCCGCTGGGCTTGGCCACGGTCTGGACAGGCTTGGATGGGCTGTTGGGCTTGCTCTGGTGGCCCATCCCTTTCCACTGGGGATCCCTGTTGTTCGACTGGCCCCTCGGGATCCAAGTAGCCGATGTTACGGGGATCTGGGGGGTTACCTTCTATGCCGTGTTCGTCAATGGGGTTCTTTGGCAGATGGCCAGGCAGATTTCTAGCCGGTGGCAGGCGGCTGGGGGATCCCTGAGAAACGTTTTGGGTGAGATGCTCAGGAACAGGGATTTCTGGGGTACGCTCGCCTGCGGCCTGGGGTTGACGGGGCTGGTCTTGGCTTATGGAAGCGCACGCCTGGCTTACTTCGATGCCTTGGCCGTCGAAAACAGGGATCCCGGCTTTCGGGTGGGGGCAGTGCAGCAGGTGGCTTGGCTGGAAGCCGATCGCAGTTGGAACTACCGCCTGGAGCGCTACCGGGAGCTGCATCAGCTTTCTGCCCAGGGGGTGGCTGCTGGGGCACAGTTGGTGATTTGGCCGGAGGGGGCGCTGCGGGCACGGCTGCTGAATACTGGCCTGGAACCCTACGTGATCGAGCCGATGCAAGCGATTCTGCCGCCGGAAGGCGCTTTGATTACGGGGGCAACAGAGCCGGATCCCCGCACAGCCCATTTGCCGGAGCCAGAGCAGCGATTTTTTAACACGGCCCTGTTGTTTGACGCCCGGGGCAACTTGCTGGATGGGTTTGGCAAGCAGTGGATCTTTCCCTATTTCGAGTCGGGGCGCTACGTGCCTTCACCCGATGGCTATCGGCCTCTGGACGGAGGGGAGCTTTTCGGGCCTTTGGGGGTGATGATCTGCTTGGAGAGCGTCTTGCCTGCGCCCAGCCGAACTTTAACCCGTCGCGGCGCCGAGTCTTTGATCGTGATTTCGGATGATAGCTGGTTTGGTAATAGCCACTGGCCGATGTTGCATGGCCAGCTCTCGGTTTTCCGGGCTGTGGAAAATCGGCGGGGCGTGGTGTTTGTCAATAACACAGGCGGCAATCTGGTGGTGGATCCCTCAGGTCGGCTCCAGCAGGTTGGCCCCATCTTTCAGCGGGGGGTGATTACGGGAGAAGTGAAGCGGCGTTCTGAGACAACTTTCTACAATCGCGCGGGGGATTGGCTGGCGTGGCTGACGTTGGGGCTATCTTTGGGGCTATGGCGCTGGGGATCCCGAGCAAGGCAAGGATGAGTTAGAATCGATAGGCCCACCGGTGGGTCTGCGGATTCTCCTATCCAGTCCTCACTTCAAAGCCCTGCTGATGTAGCTCAGTTGGTAGAGCAGCTCACTCGTAATGAGCAGGTCGTCGGTTCGAGTCCGATCATCAGCTTTCTGGAGTTGAACACCTCAGAGTCCCTTTGGGAGAAGGGTTGGGGGTGGTCGCGGAAGCGGCGCGGAGCGTTTGGGCAGCAGCGATCATTCTTTCGAATTGCAGTGAAACCTTGGAACGGCTACAGTTGTGGAGGGCACCAGAAAAGATTTCGGGTAGAGACCCCCAAAGAATGGAGAATATCTCTCATTACCCCTGTGCAGTACTTCCAATGCTCAGGATCTGCACACATGCGGTCGGGATTTAACTCCATCTCATAATGGATAACATTGGGGATCCCGGCAAACTCATCAGAAGACTGAGGAGAAACAATCAGCAGCAGAAAAGGCTTGCCCCTGCGCTTAGCCGCCAGCTTATCCATTAAGTCAACAACGGCCTCTCGCCGGCAACCCCCTGTGCGCACAAACAAGACTTTATCGGCTTTTTCCAAAACATACATAAAACGCTTGGCGCGAGCAGTGTAGCGAGTTCGCATTCGCTCATGGATGGGGTGCATATTCTGAAGTGGATCCTCCCCCTCTTCCACCTCATGGCCAAAGGAGAGACCCGTCCACTTGCTGTGGTAAATTCGCCGATCTTCAGGGCTGTAGTGCAAATATTGCGGATCCCACATGCCTTGAAACTCGTTGTGGATCATATCGGCCACATCGGCCAAATTGCTGGTGCGTGTCAAATCAAAAGGAAAGGCAGGCCCGTCATATTCCAACTTGTAGAGCAGCATTCGCACCGCGCAGCGATCCCCTAACGGCACAATGGCAACACGATGAATATCCGATAATTTGCAGGTGTATTCCAGCAGCATGACCGATTCGGGAGCAGCCTTTACCCGGCTTTCGAGGCCGCCTTCCCCGATCATCAGGGTTCGGAAGAGAGCTTCCCGGTGGCTCGGATCTTCGTAAACACCCATCGGCATGGCTTTGAGAGCAGCCCGCACTTCCTTCCACATGGGGTGGATGTTGTACTCGTGATTGCTCTGGTTGATCACGCACAGGCGAGGTATGGGATCAGAAGAGCCTTCTGAGGATCCACTGAGCTTGAGAAGGATCAACGATCCATCCTCGAAGATCGTTTCTACTGATTCCGAGGAAAAGAACTGGGCTACTGGGGAGAAGACCAGATCGGCATCTGCAGGAACGGAGAGGGTGGTTTGCACCGAACCATCTTCTCGTATGGAAAGTGAATATAGGGTCGCATCCCCTAGCCTTTCATCGCTTTTGCCAATATACAGACCCGGCTGTAGACCTGCTTTTTGGAAAGCGGCTTGCAAAGGCTGCCAAGTGGGCGTGATGGTATAGGGATAGGGAGTTACATTCACGATGCGAAATTGGTTTTTGCCTGTTTCTGCAGTCACCCAAAAACCATGCTCATCTGCAAAAACGACCCGTTCTCCAACGGGTTGAGCAAGCTTTCTACGAGCTGAACTAACTTGGCCGGGATCCAGAAGAGAGAGATCGATGGCCTCAAACATGACCTGATGACCCTTGGAATTGGGGTGAGCTGGGTCAAAAGCAAGGTCTGGTTTCCAGCGGCCCTGTCCATCTTCCAAATGAGGCAGCCAATTGAACACAGGGCATCCCCAGCTGAGCATTCTTTGCTGAGTTTCTTGCAAAAGAAGATGCTGTTCTGGGCCGTAGTTTGCATGGGGATAAACCCCTCCCAGAACTGGCAAGGCTCCAATGTCTTGAATTCGCTGAATTAACCGCCGCAGGCCGTTTTCAAACCGTCTCTGCAGGGCGCGGCGATGCTGGGGCAAGGCCGATACCAAGCCTTCATTTCCCAAGGACAGGGCAACAATAACGACATCAGGACGTTCAGGGATCACCGCCTGCTCAAACCGCAACAGAGTTCGGCTGACATTGGCCCCCAATTGGGAGAGATTTCGCACTTGATGGCCATAGCGCTCTTGTAGAGCTTTCTGCAACAGCCAAGCCCAACCTCGCAACAGCCAAGCGCTGCACCCCAGGGCAACGGAGCTGCCCAAAATGACGACTTTTAGCCCTTGCGGATTTTCCGGTTCGACCTCAGGAATGGGATCGGCAAAATAGCCGTAAGGATAGGCAGGGATCCGGCCAAACTCTCCATCCTCAACAATTAAAACTGCCGGCAAAGGTTCCGGCTCAAGGGGCACCCAGCGATTGACATCGGCGGATTCCCAAATCACTTGCCCACCGGCTTGCACGCGCAGATATCGGTACTCCACTCGAGGAGTTTCTTTTAAACATCCACTGTAGGGTAACAGCGGGCCGGGCGCGCCGTCTGCTGGGCTCAACGGCAACTCTACCCACCACAGCGGATAATGAGCGGGATCCGTCTGCAGCCAAATACAATGGCAGGGATCCCAGGAGCCCAATTTTGCGCTGGATCCCACCAAGGCAATTCGCTCGCCCGGCTGGGTGATGGCACGAACCTGGAAGCGATACATAACGTTTTCCTGGCACAGGATTCAATGGGAAATTGTGGGGCTGCGCGGGCGGACTGCACTCACTCATCACCCAATCAACAGCTCAGCAGCCGGCTGAGAAGGGCAAGAGCCTGGGAGCTGATCCCATCTCTGCTGTTTTATCCGGGAAAAAGAGAAGTTCTTAAATCTGGAAAGGAAAGATCTCTAGTACCCAAAAATCCAGTTCAACTGGGCCAATACGGTTCTTAATACAGTTCTGAATAAAGACTCAGTCAATCTTGGCTTAAAGCTAGCATATTGACCGAGGGCTGTCTGTTTTCCAGAGCACTTTCAGACCCTCTCTGGGGTACAGATTTCCAACTGTCGCTGCGGCAAAATAACTTCAAAGCTGGATCCCTGGCCCAGCTTACTCTCCACCTGCACCTGACCTTGATGCTGTTGGGCAATGCTTTTGACGATCGCCAGCCCCAAACCTGACCCCGAGAGGCGACCGGGATCCCCGCTGCGAGCCGGATCTGCTCGATAAAAGCGATCGAACACATGGGGCAGAGCCTGAGGCGGGATCCCTGGCCCGGTATCTTGTACCCGCACCACCAGCTCTGGGGATCCGGAGCGCAGCCGCTGCTCCAGCCTCACCTGCACCTCTCCTTGGGGGGGAGTGTGGAGAAGGGCATTTTCGATCAAGTTGGTAAACAGGCGGGCCAATTGATCTTCATCTCCCCAAAAGCCAAAGGGATCCACCTGGGCGGGAGAAGGTTCCGTCCCGCTCTCAGGGGCAGCAATCTCCAGCTGCAAGCGGATCTGCTTTTGGTTGGCCAGGCCCTGCAGCTCTTCCACCACCTGCAGCAGCAGAGCATCCAGCGCACAGCAACGGGGTTGGAAAGGCACCATACCGCTGTCGTGGCGGGCCAGAAACAGCAGGTCATCCACCAGGCGACCCAGCCGTAAACACAACCGCTCCACCATCTGCCAGCGCTGCCGGGTGTCGGCATCCAATTGGGAATCCGCCAAAGCCACCTGTACCGCGGTTTGAATGCTGGCCAAGGGGCTGCGCAGCTCGTGGGAGGCGTCGGCGGTAAATTGCTTGAGCTGCTGATAAGACTGCCGGATGGGCTGCATGGCCAGGCCGGAGAGCATCCAGCCAATGGCCCCCACACTCGTCAAGCCGGCCACCACCCAGAGGGAAAGATCCCGGATCAACTGTCGCGTTGGCTTGCTCACCTCAAACCAAGGATGGCTGACCCGCAGGTAACCCAGCAACTTCCCACCGGCCACGATCGGCTCGGTGAACTGACGCAGCCAATACCCAGGGGCGATGCGGGCGGTGTGCAGGGATCCCTCGGTCAACAGGGGGGCAGGGATCCCACCGGGCACCGTGGACCAGATGAGCGTTCCCTGAGGGCCGAACCACTCCAAGTCGATGTGATCGTCCTCTAGGGTGCTGGGATCATCCCGAAAGCTGGCCTCCAAGCTGCGGCGGGCCTGCTGCGGATCCAAGAGGCTCTCATCCACCACCAAAGACCGCTCGACAATTTCCACCACATGGCCAAGAGTATCGTCCACCCGCTCGATCAGGGTTGACTGCACGTACCAATAGAAGCTGCCGGCAAACAACAGCAGCAACACTGCCGTAACCGTTGTATACCAGAAGGCCAACCACTGCCGCGTCGCTTGAAACATGGGAGCTGCACCGCGGGGGGAAACGGAGTGGGGCTAGCTGTGAACACGGGGTTCGGGGTGAAGGGTGGATAAGATCTCGGCTTCCACCTGGAGTAGAGTATCGAGCCGCTCCTGCACCTGATCGGCAGGGAACTGATCCAACGCCAAATCCAAATAAAGCTGCCAATGGCGCTCCTCCGCAGCCGCCAGCCACAGGTAAAACTGCCGCAACTCTGGGTCGGGCGCGTGGATCCCGAGCAGGCCCAAGCGCTCGTGGCTGCGGGCCTCGATGATGGCTGCCACCAGCAGGGTATCCAACAGATGCTCTGGCTCGGAGCGGCGCAGGTGTTGGTTCAGGCGACCCGCATAGGGCGCAGCCGACAAGGGCTTGATGGGGATCCCCAGCCGTTGCAGGTGGCGATGCACCCGCTCAAAATGCTGCAGCTCCTCCCGCGCCAGCGGCGAGAGGGTTTCCACCAAACGCCCATTAGCCGGGTAGCGAAACAGCAAGCTGAGGGCGTTGCCCGCTGCTTTTTTCTCACAATTGGCGTGGTCTAGCAAGACCAGATCGATGTGCCGGGTAGCCTGTTCGATCCAGTCCTCAGAGGTACGAGAAGCAAGTTCTAGAGCAAGCACAGGGTCGGTAGGAAAGGGTTAAGAGAAGTTCTAGGGACGAACAATCTCCACAGTAACCCGCCCCGTCAGCTCCGGGATCGGGGGATGACACTTGGTCAATCGGATCTTAGCTTTGCTGGCCCCTGTCTCCCGCAGCACCATTTCGGCAATCGCCTCCGCCAAGCTCTCGATCAGCACAAACTGATTGCTTTTCACCAGTTCCGCAATCCCGGCCACTGCAGAACGGTAGTCGAGGCTATCACACAGTTGGCCGCTGAGAGCAGCCGGGCGCAGATCCGCCCACAACTCGAAATCCACCTCAAACCATTGCCCCAAAGCCCGTTCCGCCTCATCAAAACCGGTATAACCGTAGTAGCGCAGGCCGGAGACGATCAGCCGATCCCGCAACTGCTCGGGGGGTCGCCGAGGGATCCGATCGGGATCTGGATAGGGCTGCTGACTGTTGCTGCTGACACTGGTGGGGATCTGTAGCTCCATCACAACCTCCCAGCTCGACCTGGAGACCCCATCCCACAGGGCCTGACGAAACAACGAAACCTTGGCTCGACCTTAGGAGCCGGTTGCCCCCTGTTCCCATTTCCTTTTTGATTCTTTAACAAACTCCGGGATCCCCGTCCCTCAGCGGCTGAGGGCCAACGCTCTTCCCTCTACGGTCGCTGCCATCTCCCACAACAGATCTTCCGTCTCTTCCCAGCCGATGCAGCCATCGGTGATGGAAACCCCGTACTGGAGCGGCGCCCCTTCCTGCCAGGTTTGCTTGCCCGGATAGAGGTTGCTCTCCAGCATCAGCCCCATCAGAGCCCGCTGCCCCGCCTGGTACTGCTGTAGCACCGCCCGACAGACGGATCCCTGGTTGCGGTAATTTTTGTGGGAGTTGTCATGGGAGCAGTCCACCATCACCGAGCGAGGGATCCCTTGATCCTTCATCAGCAGTGCCGCCCGCGCCACATCTTCCGGGCCGTAGTTGGTCTTGCCCCCTCCCCCCCGCAACACGATGTGCCGATCCGGGTTGCCGGTGGTTTTCACCAGAGCCGTCATGCCATCTTGGCCAATGCCCAAGAAACTGTGGGGATGGCTGGCGGAGAGGATGGCATTGAGAGCGATTTCCAGCCGTCCATCGGTGCCGTTTTTGAAGCCCACAGGCATGGAGAGACCGCTGGCCATTTCCCGGTGAGTTTGGCTTTCGATGGTTCTGGCGCCAATGGCCGCCCAGCTCACCAGATCCGCCGTGTATTGAGGGGTCACCGGATCCAGCATCTCGGTAGCACAGGCCAGGCCCAGCTCGTTGATCTGCAGGAGAATGGAACGGGCCAGTTGCAGGCCGGTGGCAATGTCGCAGGAGCCATCCAGGTGGGGATCGTTGATCAGGCCCTTCCAGCCCACCGTGGTGCGGGGTTTCTCAAAATACGTGCGCATAACGATCACCAGGTGCTCCCGAGTTTGGTCGGCCACCCGCTTGAGGCGATGGGCATACTCCAGAGCCGCTGCGGGATCGTGGATGGAACAGGGGCCGACGATCACCACCAAGCGATGGAGATCCCGTCCGTGGATGATGTCGCGGATGGCTTGCCGAGTGGAGAGCACCACCTGGGCTGCCGTTTCCGTAAGGGGCAGCTTGGCCTTGACAGCAGCAGGGGCAATCAAGGGAGTCACCTCTTGGATATTGCAATTGTCGGTTTGGGGGGGCATGGAACTGTCCTTAGTGTGCAAGTGGGTGGATGGGGTCGTCGAGCCATCAAAAAAGCCCTGGCGCTGGGCTCAGGGCTTCAGGACTGACTCGGGTAAACCTAGGTCTTTAGTTTACGCGCCACCCTTCTGCCCTGGTCGTTGCCAGGGAAAGCTAAAGTAGCCAAAAAAGGAAGCGCGCCAGACCATGCGGAGAACAAACTTAAAACCTGTACGAGATAACTATACCCGAAAAAACCTCGTTTGACACCTCAGGGATCCGGTTTCCTGGGGAAGTCTTAAGTCGACCGAGCCGCCGGCTTGGCAATCCAGTAGCCGCAGGGGTGTTCTCCCTGCACCTGCCAGGTGATGCGCTCTACCCGGCAATCGGGCAAGGCGGCAGCAAACATCTCCAGTTCGTGGCCGCAGACGCTGGGAAAGGTGTGGGCAATCTGAGCAATGGCGCAATTGTGCTCAACCAACACATACTGCTCGACGTAAGGCTCGGATCCCTCTGCTGCTAGCGGCACAGTCAGGTCGGCAGGATAGGGGTAGTACTCCGCCATGTAACCCTCTGCCTGGCGCAACTGCACCAAGCGCTCCAGCCGCTCCCGCAGGGATCCGGATCCCAGTTGGGCCTGATACTCCCGGGCTTTGCGCTGCCACTGGTGGTGGAGAAGGGATCCCATCTGCTCGGAGCCCAGGGTTTCGGCCAGGGTGTTGAGCAGACCAAGGGCAAACTCATCGTAGCTGGCGGGAAATTGCTCTTCTCCCAAGGGACTGAGCTGATAGAGATGCTGGGGGCGGCCTAGGCCATTGGGTTGAGCGATATGTTGGATCAACCCCTCTGCCTCCAGATCCTTGAGGTGGCGGCGGATGGCCTGGGGAGAAATGCGCAGGTGCTCTGCCAGAGTTTGGGCGTTGGCCTGCCCCGCCTTGCGCAGATAGACCAAGATGGCCTGCTTACTCGAAGCGGGTTGAGCGACCTGCCCGGTGATCTTGCGCGTGCTGTCCACCCTCGCCCTCCTGGTTAGACTGGGTTAATCGGCTGCCGCTGCCAGCACAGCTCTCTGCTATTTTGACAACGGGATCATTGCTAAAGTAACCTGAGGATCAGTTAAACAACAACTCTGTTGTTTTATTTGGCCATCTGTCTTAGTCGCGTTTCTACCCTGTCACTACCCGAGAGCCATCCATGTCTACGAGCGTCCGCGCCCTGGTCAACCAGCCCTACAAGTACGGCTTTGTAACCGACATCCCCTCTGAGTCGATTGGCAAAGGCTTGAACGAAGAGGTGATTCGGCAGATCTGGGCCAAGAAAGGGGAGCCGGACTTTATGCTAGAGTTCCGGCTGCGGGCCTACCGCCAGTGGCTGAAGATGAGCGAGCCCACCTGGCCCAACGTCAGCTACCCGCCCATTGACTACCAAAACATTGTCTACTACTCGGCCCCCAAGGTGCAGCCCAAGAAAAAGAGCCTGGACGAAGTGGATCCGGTGCTGTTGGAGACCTTCGAGAAATTGGGGATCCCCTTGTCTGAACAGAAGCGGCTGGCCAATGTGGCGGTGGATGCCATTTTCGACAGCGTCTCGGTGGCCACCACCTTCCGGGAGAAGCTGGCCAAGGAAGGCGTGATCTTCTGCTCCATGTCGGAGGCACTGCGGGAGTATCCGGAGCTGGTGCGCAAGTACTTGGGCAGTGTGGTTCCCATTGCTGATAACTACTACGCGGCGCTGAACTCGGCAGTGTTCAGTGATGGATCCTTTGTCTATGTGCCCAAAGGGGTGCGCTGTCCCATGGAGCTTTCCACCTATTTCCGCATCAACAACGGCGAATCGGGCCAGTTTGAGCGCACCTTGATCATTGCCGACGAGGGATCCTACGTCAGCTACTTGGAAGGGTGTACTGCCCCCATGTTCGACACCAACCAACTGCATGCGGCGGTGGTGGAGTTAATTGCCCTAGACAATGCCGAGATCAAGTACTCGACGGTACAGAACTGGTATGCCGGCGACGAAAACGGCAAAGGGGGCATTTACAACTTTGTAACCAAGCGCGGCCTGTGTCAGGGGGCAAACTCCAAGATCTCCTGGACGCAAGTGGAGACCGGCTCCGCCATCACTTGGAAATATCCTAGCTGCGTGTTGGTGGGGGAAAACTCGGTGGGCGAATTTTACTCGGTTGCCCTCACCAACAACTACCAGCAGGCCGATACCGGCACCAAGATGATTCACGTGGGCCGCAACACCCGCAGCAAAATTATCTCCAAAGGGATCTCGGCTGGGCACTCCAAAAACAGCTACCGCGGCCTGGTCAAAATCGGGCCGAAAGCGGAAGGTGCCCGCAACTTTTCCCAGTGCGATTCCATGTTGATTGGGGATCAGTGCAGCGCCAACACCTTCCCCTATATTGAGGTGCAAAACAACACCGCCAAAGTGGAGCACGAAGCTTCCACCTCTAAGATTGGAGAAGAGCAATTGTTCTACTTCCAGTCCCGCGGCATCTCTGCGGAAGATGCTGTGTCCATGATCATCAGCGGCTTCTGCCGAGAAGTGTTCAACCAACTGCCGATGGAGTTTGCTGTAGAAGCCGATCGATTGCTGAGCCTAAAGTTAGAGGGATCCGTCGGCTAGGGGATTGCTCCCAATGCGAAGCTGAGCAAGTGGGCGAGGCCGCTGACACGCTGTGGGAGCAGGCGCTGCCATTTTCAGGAGAAGGGTAAGGGGTTAGGTAACTCCCAAGGCAGAGGGCTGTGATCCCCTGAAGCCAGAGGCGGCCCAAGGGCTTGGCGACGTTGCAAACAGCGCATGGATGCAGGGGGGGAGAGGAGATAATCAAGGAGTTTTGAACCGTAAGGCTAGGCAGGAGAAGTTCCCCATGAGGGCATTTCTGGAGGAGTTCAAAAAGTTCATCAGCCGGGGCAATGCCTTAGATTTGGCTGTTGGCGTTGTTATTGGAGGTGCTTTTGGGAAGATTGTGACTTCTTTTGTAGCAGATCTATTTACTCCGGTTTTAGGCTTGATGATTGGTGGAGTGAGCTTCCAGAACTTGGTCTGGAAAATCGGTGGAAGTCCTGAAGACCCAGTTACGATTAACTACGGTAGCTTTCTGCAAGCTGTGTTTGATTTTGTGATTATCGCTTTTGCCATCTTCTTACTGGTGAAGGCGATCAACACCCTACAGCGAAAGGAGGAAGAATCTCCTCCCACATTGCCCCCACCAGAAGTGGTCTTGCTGGCAGAAATTCGGGACATCCTCAATCGCCGCTCCCAATAGAGCTACAGGGGATCCTTAGACCCAAAATCCGAACCTGGTTTAGGGATCCCTTAACTTTTCAGCTCCTGCCCTTCGGTGTCAACCCTAGAGTCTAGCCATGATCCGTGAAAACAGCCCTGTCATCTTATCCGTTCGAGATCTCAGCGCCGAGATCGACGGCACCCCCATTCTCAAGGGGTTGAGCCTGGAAATTCGCGCCGGAGAAATCCACGCCATCATGGGCCCCAATGGTTCTGGAAAAAGCACTTTTTCCAAGATCTTAGCCGGCCACCCCGACTACAGGGTGACGGGGGGCGAGATCCTCTACCTGGGAAAAAATCTCTTGGAGATGGAGCCAGAAGAGAGGGCTTGGGCAGGGATCTTTTTGGCATTTCAATACCCCATCGAAATCCCAGGGGTGAGCAACTTGGATTTCCTGCGCGCCGCCTACAACGCTCGCCAGAAATATCGGGATCAGCCGGAACTGGATGCTCTGGATTTTGACGACCTGGTACGGGAAAAGTTGGATATTGTCAAAATGGATCCCGTTTTTTTGGAGCGCTCTGTGAATGAGGGCTTTTCCGGCGGCGAGAAAAAGCGCAACGAGATCCTGCAAATGGCGGTGTTGGAGCCTACGCTGGCCATTTTGGACGAGACGGATTCCGGTCTGGATATCGACGCGCTGCGCATTGTGGCCCACGGCATCAACCGACTGGCCGGCCCTGAGAATGCCATGCTCTTGATCACCCACTACCAACGCTTGCTGGACTATGTAACCCCCGACTACGTGCACGTGATGGAGGGGGGTCGTATCGTCATCAGTGGGGACAAGACCTTGGCGCTGGAGCTGGAGGAACGGGGCTACGACTGGATCAAAACTCAGTTGGGCCAAGAATCAGCAGCCGCAACATCCCGGCGGGAGGAAGAGGGATGAGCGCCACCTTGCCCAAACCTTTTGCCCCAGAGAGCCGCCTATTCCTGGAGCACATCCTCGGCCAAATCCCGGAAAGGCAGGATCCCTACACCACCCTTAGGCAGCAGGCCCGCGCCCAACTGGCCGAACTGGGGATCCCGACCCCACGGGAAGAAGATTGGAAATACAGCGATCTCTCGCCGCTGCTGGCCCACGAGTTTCGCCTGGCTGTCGCGGCGGATCCGGCTCTGGATGCGGCAACCCTAGAGCCCTGGCTTTGGCCGGAAGCCAGCTATAGCCGCGCCGTGTTCGTCAACGGCTACTTTGCCCCCCAGCTTTCTGATTTGAGCGGCCTGCCCACCGCTTTGCAGGTGATCCCTTTAGCCCAAGCCCCAGGGGAGTTGCTGCAAACCCTGGCCAAGACGGATGTGTTTACGGCCCTCAACACCGCTCATCTGGGAGATGGGATCCAGATTGGCCTACAGCCCGGCCAGGAAGTTCCGTCACCGCTGCACCTGCTGTTCATAACGGTGGCTCCTGAGGGAGAGGCCGTTTTGGCCCAGCCCCGCTGCCTGCTGTCTTTGCAAGCCCACAGCTCCCTCACGCTGATCGAAGATCATGTATCCCTGGGATCCGGGATCCCCTTTGGCAACGCTGTAACCGAGATCCTCTTGGCAGAGGGATCCCGCTTGCACCATGTGATCCTGCAGCGGCAGGGGTCTCAGGCTTTTCACATCAACCAGACCGCCGTGCGCCAAAGCCGCAACAGCCACTACCGCCTCCAGGCCATTCAGTGGGGATCCCAGTTTTCTCGCCACAACCTGGAGATCACCCAAGCCGGAGCCCAGGCCCACACCCAACTGCAGGGGCTAACGCTGCTGAAGGGATCCCAGCACAGCGACACCCACTCCCGCCTGGTGCATCAGGCCCCCCACGGCAGCAGCCGCCAATTGCACAAGTGCATTGTGGACGAGACGGCCCATGCGGTCTTCAGCGGACGGATTCTGGTGAGCCGAGAGGCCCAACTGACGGACGCCGCCCAGACCAACCGCAACCTGCTCCTAGGCCCCAAAGCCCGGGTCGACACCCAGCCGCAACTGGAGATCTTTGCCGATAACGTCAAATGCGCCCATGGGGCCACCGTCAGCCAACTGGAGGCGGAAGAGATCTTCTATCTGCAAAGCCGGGGTATTCCCCAAGCTGAGGCCAGGCAACTCCTCACCTGCGCTTTTGCGGCAGAAGTTCTGGAAGGGATCCCGTTGGCTCAACTTCCCGCCCTGGTGGCCCGCCAGTTGGGATCCCATGGATTCAACCAATAGGTTGTTGCTCCCCCATGACCCTCAAGAGTGGCCAGGCTGGGGCGTAATGGATAGGCAGCACTGACGCAACAGAGATTTAGGGGTTTCCTTATCAATCTTCTGCAGTTGCGTTTTGCTGCAAATCTTAGGTTAGAAACGCTCAAATTACCTCAGAGTAAGGGTTTTAGCCATTGTCATCACTGAGGAAATAGCCAGAATAAGAGTAGCCATTGACCCAGCGATGGGCGCTACGACAACTCGGTGAACGAACGATGTTTCCCTCTCTTTTAACTCCACGTGCAGCAGGCATACTCCTATCGGGAGCTGTCTTGGGCATCCACTGCCAGGTGGCCATGGCCGCTCCCTTCCGCGACACCTTTGGTCACTGGGCCCAAGCCTACATTGAGACCCTCTCCGCTCAAGGAGTGTTGAACGGCTTCCCCGATGGCACCTTCCGCCCCAATGAGCCGGTTACCCGCGCTCAGTTTGCCACCATTGTCAATACCGCTTTCCGCCTCCGCAATACCTCCGGTACTTTCATCGGCTTCCGGGATGTGCCCCCCACCCACTGGGCAGCCAGCGCCATCTCGACGGCAGCAGCCAACAACCTGGTGGCAGGCTTTCCCGATGGCACCTTCCGTCCTGAGCAGCCCGTTACCCGCACCGAAGCGCTGGTGGTTTTGACCAACGCCATTGGCAACACGGGAGCGATCCCAGCCGCTCAGCCCGGAGATCTCTTCAGCCGCTACCGAGATGCGGCAGCCATCCCCAATTGGGCCCTGGCACAACTTGCGGCAGCCAACCGCGCCGGGTTGATTGTCAATTATCCAGACCCGATGCTCTTGGAACCCAACCGCCCCGCCACCCGTGCCGAGGTAGCAGCCTTCACCCACCAGGCCATGCTCAGCCGGGGATCCTTGGTGGCACAAAACCCAGGGGGCTTGCCCTCCGGTTCCCAGCCAGGCTTTGACCTGCGCCTTTCCACCCTAGCGGCGGGCACCCTGATGCAAACCACCACCCCCTTCAACGAGCGCCTCTTCATTGCCCCCAACGAAACCCGGCCCATGTCTTTGATCGTCCGCAACCCGATTCGCAACACCCAGGGGGATATTCTGGTGCCTTTTGGCTCGCGGGTGGATGGCCGCTTTGAGCCGGCCCCAGGGGGCACCCGTTTTGTGGCGGAAAGCATTATCGTCAACAACCAACTGTTCCCCTTGGCTGCCCAGTCAGACATCATTCACGATGTCAAGGATCCCCGCTACACCACCACAGGCAAAATCATTCAGGATGCAGCCATCGGCGCGGCAGCGGGCGCCATTCTCGGCTTGGTAACCGGAGACAATGCCATTGCCACAGAAGAAGTGCTGGGGGCGGGGGTGGCCGGAGCGGTAATTGGCAATGTAACGGCACCACAGGTGGTGGTGCTGGATCCCAATCAGGTGATCGAGCTGCGCCTCACTCAGGATCTGGCGCTGACCCCAGCATCCCGATAAAAGCGGTGCTGGCATAGCTATCTTCCCAGCCAATCCAAAAGGGTTGTTCCCCCCAACCACAGGCCGATCAAAATGGAAGTGGTCAGCAGTCCTCCTGCTACACAGATCAGGGATCCCAAGCTGCACAGGATCCCGTCTTCTTCCAAAAGCCCAAAGGCGGTGACGAAAACCCCCATCGCCGGCAGAGTGTTGGTGCCTGGAACGGGGATGATCATGGAAATCCCCATCAAGCCAATCCAGGTGCCCAGCCAGACTTGGCCAAGCCGTGTGGTGCAGAGCTGCCGCCAGCGGGGACGGGCAATCTTTTCAATCCGCTGCAGCCACGGGATCCCGGCCTGCGCCCACTTTTGAAATTGCTTCCGTTCAACAGAGGTCTGCAACACCCATTTCGGCAGCCAAGGGGTGGTTCGCCCTGCCACCAGTTGAAGGGCCAGCAACAGAATGAACACACCAAAGGGAGTGGAATAGCCGGGAGCCGGCAGAGGCAAAGCAGAAGGGAAAGAGAGCACCGCCAAAAACAAGCCAAAACTGCGCTCACCGGCCAGTTTTAGAATGTCTTCGATGCGGATCAACCCTTCCGGGGAGGGTTCGGGTTGCTCTGGGCTGTCGGGAAGGCGGGAAAACCGGGCTAGCTCTTGAGACAGACGGGCCATAGAGGGGGCAGGGCTGGAGCGGGCAAAGTTTGGCAACGGGTGGGCACTACCTGGAGGGCCAACGATAGCCTACTGCAAATTCAAGTTGTGTTGGATATCTTGAGCAAAGGGGTGGTTTCGGAGAGGTGACATGCTCGGTGATAGGTTCAAGAGGGCCGTAAACATCAGCAGCCTTGAGCGACAGCAGAAGCATCCGACTCAGTCCAGCAAGGGGTTGCATGGGCTGGGATGGCTCCTGTTGCTGGGATCCCTGTTGATGGTGGGGCGCGGTGTGGCCCTGGCAGAAGCGCAGTTGGAGGTGGGCACTTCCACTACCCTATCCCCGCAGGCAGCTCCGCCGGTGTTGCCACCCCCCCCTGTGGGAGTCCGACAAATTTCCCTGGATACCGACCCCGAACAAACCGCTGATATGCCCCTTTCCCTGATGGCCGAACAGGTGTTGGAGGCGGTGTGCGAAGCCCAGATTGATGCCCAACGGGCCTTGGCTCTCATGCCCGACCTGAGCGAATCCCACATCCGTGCTGCCTGTCCGAAGCGGCTGATCCCCAAAAGCTGAGAGGTCGCCCCCAAGTTGGCACCAAAGATTAGCCGGAAATACATTATTGTGGCGTTATTGTGGATCCAAACCCCCGTCCTTATTGCTATTTGGGTGGCGTTGTTGGGACAGTTGTAGCCGGTGGGAGTATTGGTGGCGGCCTTTTTGCACTTTTCTTCGAGCAATCTGCATCTGTCTCACTTGAAATAATAGAGGCCATAGCACACTAAGGGATCCCTAAACCAAGCCCTGATTCAAGATCTCGCGGGAACGGGCGATGGCTGCTCTCAAGTTGGCCCGCTGGGTGTAGCGCATCGTCATGGCGGCAGTTGTGTGGCCCAGCAAGTGCTGAATGTGTTCGGGGGCAACGCCGCGATCCAGCAACAAGGTGGCAAAACTGTGGCGAAACTGGTGGGGGGTTTGATGTCCCGGCTCAGGCTCGGTTAGCTTGAGCACAATATGCCGCAGGCCATCGTAGGTGAGGGGGCGCCCCCGGTAGGCCAAGCAGCGAGATTGGGAAACAAACAAGGGATCCGTCGGCGCGCACGGGCCCCGTTCTCGGCTCAGATACTGTTGCAACAGCTCGGAGAGGGGATCCCCTACTGCCACAGCGCGAGGTTTACTCCCCTTGCCACAGCGCACTTCCAACAGGGATCCCTCGGGGCTGATTTGAAAATCTTGAACGGTTAAGTCCAACAGCTCCTGGGCCCGCAGCCCGCACTCCAGCATCAGGCGAATCAAAGCCGCGTAGCGCAGAGAATGGTTCTGGGCCCGCTGCAACACCCGCTGCAACAACAACCGATCCAGATCGCGGGGCAAACGAGCGGGTAGGCGGGCAGGTCGAATGGCTTGAGTGGGCAGGGGATCTTGAAGGTAGCCCCGTTGGCTGGCCCATTCAAAAAATTGTTGCAAGGCCAACCGCTTGAGGTTGTAGGTGGCCGGGGAAGCGGGCGGGTGGATCCGCTGGCCGGAGCGGTTGCGAAACGGACGGCCCTTCAAGCTGTTCAAAAAGGACTGGACGTGGGCAGGCTGCACCTGGGGCAGCGGCACCGGGCAAGTTTTGGCAAACTGCTCCAGAGCGATGCGGTAGGTACGGCGGCTGGCAGGGGCCAGATCCCGCTGCCGCTCCTGCAAAAATTGCGCCGCCAGATGGCTGAGGCTGGGAACAGGGCCGCTCGGTTGAGTCTGTCGAACCTGACCAGGTCGGGGATCCCTCATCTTTAGCCCACTGGCAACCCTCAACCAACTCTATCCTTCCCCTGCGAGCAAGCTCCAGCTTGGACTCGGCCCCTACCCCGGCAACAAATGCTGAGCGATGAAGTCCGTGTACACCTCGCCCCGCAAAAAAGCCTCGTGGCGCAGGATCTGCTGGTGGAAAGGGATCGTGGTGGGCACCCCAGTGATGGCGCATTCCCCCAAAGCCCGCTGCATGCGGCGGATGGCTGCTGCCCGGTTAGGCCCCCAGACGATCAGCTTGCCCAACAGCGAATCGTAGTAGGGGGGAATGGTGTAGTCGGTGTAGATGTGGGAATCCATGCGCACCCCCGGCCCCCCAGGGGGCAAATAGGCACTGATCGTGCCAGCGCAAGGCCGAAACTGCTGCTTGGGATCCTCGGCGTTGATGCGGCATTCGATAGCATGGCCCCGCAACTCCACATCCTTCTGGCGAAAGGTGAGGGGTTGACCTTGGGCAATGCGAATCTGCTCGGCAATCAGATCCAGCCCGGTCACCATCTCAGTAACCGGGTGCTCCACCTGGATGCGGGTATTCATCTCGATGAAGTAAAACTGGCCGTTTTTATCCAGCAAAAACTCCACCGTGCCCGCTCCCACGTAATTCACCACCTTGGCCGCTTTCACCGCCGCTGCTCCCATGCGGGCGCGCAAGCTTGCAGTCAAAGCCGGGCTGGGGGCCTCTTCCAACAGCTTTTGATGCCGCCGTTGAATGGAGCAATCCCGCTCGTACAGATGCACCACATTGCCCTGGCTATCCGCCAAGATCTGAAACTCCACATGACGGGGGCGCTCGATGAACTTCTCCAAGTAAACCCCGCCGTTGCCAAAGGCTGCTTGGGCTTCCCCCTGAGCGGTGCGCAGCATCTTCAGCAGCTCCTGGGCATCCCGCGCCACCCGCATACCCCGCCCCCCGCCACCGGCGGTGGCTTTGATGATCACGGGGTAGCCGATTTTCTCCGCCAGCTTCACTGCCTCCTCCTCAGAGGTGATCAACCCGCGGCTGCCCGGCACCGTCGGCACCCCCACCGCTTGCATGGTCTCGCGGGCCGTGGCCTTGTCGCCCATCTTGCGCATCGCCTCTGGCGAGGGGCCGATGAAGATCAAGTTGTGGTCGGCACACATCTCGGCAAATTTGGCATTCTCCGCCAAGAACCCATAGCCCGGATGAATGGCAGTGGCCCCGCGGGTGAGGGCTGCCGAGATGATGTTGGGAATGTTGAGGTAGCTTTTGGCCACCGGGGCATCTCCTACGCAAACAGCCTCGTCCGCCAGTTGGACGTGCAGGGAGTTCTGATCCGCAGTGGAGTAAACGGCCACAGTTCGGATCCCCATTTCCTGACAGGTGCGGATGATGCGCAGGGCGATCTCACCCCGGTTGGCAATCAGGATCTTGGTGATGGGCGGCATGAGGAAGGTTCAAAGCTGAAGAGGTAGCTAGACCGCTAAGGCCAGCGGTCTGTAAACGCAAGGTTAAGTTCAGGTGCTCATCCTACTATTTGACATACTCCCCGTCTTAAAGGACGGGGATGCTTTCTCAGCCAGCAGAATTGCTCCTACCGACTGAGCTACACAGGGCATGAGGCTGAAACCTCAACCCTATGGGGGATGCCATGGCCCCAACTACTGGGCCGGAGCCCAGATACTTCCTGCGGATGTTAATTGCCCCCACCCCGTCCCGATGGAACTCAAACCCACACCCACACCTGTACACACGACCTTTGGGCTTGTTTCTCTGTCCACAAACAGGACACTCCTGAGAGCTGTACCGCTCATCTTGCAGTACCACTCTCATCCCCAACCGCTCAGCTTTGTAGGTGATGAGATGCCGGACTTGACCATGCAACATCTGGTGGATCTTCTGATTCGCCTTTTTGTTGTAGTTGGCAGACATCCGGATATCCCGAAGGTCGCCAATCACAACTGTCTGCACGCCTCGCTCGTGGAGCGTGGAGACCAGTCTGGTCGTCTGCTTGTGCAGAATGTCTTGGATTTGGTGGTGTAGCTTCTTGAGCTGCAAACGTTGAGAGCGAACTAGCCGCTTCCACCGCCGAGACCCCCGCTTTTTGCGCGCCAGGAGTCGAGCTAGCTTGCCCTGCAGCTTGTTCTGGTAGCGCCTTTTGGAGCGCAGCAGCCTGCCATTGGCGATGTAGGTTTGTCCCCCCTCATGAGCGACTGCGGGGTGAATCTCACCCAAATCCACAGCGGCAACGTTGCTCTCTTCCCCCTCTTCTTCCGGCGGCGTATCCCCCACCTTGTAGCAAGCCCTCAGCTCATACTGCTGGCCATCCCAGCCCATCTCTACCCAAACAGGTGTGTCCCAAGCCCAGTTAACAATCAGGGGCTCCTTGCCTTTCCCGTTCGACAATCGCAGCTTCCCATTGACGACTTGGATGGCTGAAGATTTCCACTGGACTTTGTAGAAGTACCGACGGCGTCGAGGTGGACGGGCGTTGGGGTCGGTTTTGCGGCGTTCCCGCCAGGACTTGAGAGAGGCAAAGAAGCTTTGCACTACTGCGTCTGCACTGTGGGCATGAAGTGTATTCTCAGGGTCGTTGGGAAACCAACGCATGAATGTGGAAGGCTTTAACCACAATCCCTTCTTGCGGACGACCCGCCAAAAGTGAACGAGCACTTTTGAGTACAGCTCGCCTGCTGCCCTGCTCAACAGCTGCAGTTGCTCTGAGACGCCTAGCTTGAGCTTGCGGACAAGGTACATGCAAAGTTGCCTTTCCTATCTAATAGCATCTTACAAAAGCCGCCCTAGAAGGGCGGGGCTTGTAACCCAGTTTTTTTGGTCAACTGGAGGGGAGGATAGAGAAGGTCAGGTGGGGATCCCGCATCCGGCCAATCCAGCCGACAACCTAGCTGGGGCTGAGGCTACAGGGATCCGGCTGCAGCAGAATCCCGGTGGGGGCAAACTGCGTCACCCAAAACTCCACATCTTGAAACTGGCGACGCAGGGTGTTGCGCACTTGGGCGGCCAGCTCCAGGCTGGGCATGATTCCGAAGACCGTTGGCCCCGACCCCGACATCAGGGATCCCAGGGCCCCCGCCGAGAGAAGAGCTTGGCGCAGTTCCCCTACAATTGCATACTCCGGCAAAACCACCTGTTCCAAGTCATTGCGCAAACTCCTGGCTAACGCCGGCGGATCCTGACGGCTGAGAGCCGCCAACGCCTGCGGCAAGGTGGGCAGTGTGGGTTTGGGTAGGGCATCCCCTCCCAAGCTCCCCTGACGAGAACGAAAGGCTTGATAGGCCCAGGCGGTGGAAACCCCCAGGTGCTTGGGCTTGGCCAGCAGCACAGGGATCCCTTCCCAATCGGCCAGCGGCTCCAAAACTTCCCCGCGCCCGGTGGCCAGTTGCGTTCCCCCCTGGATACAGAAGGGAATGTCGGATCCCAAGCGGGCTGCCAAACTCTGCAACTCTCCCACCGTCAGGCCCAGCCCCCACAGTTGGTTTAACCCCACCAAAACCGCCGCCGCATCAGCCGAGCCCCCCGCCAAACCTGCTGCCACCGGAATGTGCTTTTCGATGTGAATCTCCACGCCAGCGGCAGAGTGACACTCTTTTTGCAGCAGCTCAGCGGCTTGATAGGCAAGGTTGCGGGCATCTGCAGGCACTTCTGGACGATCGCAGGTGAGGTGGATCCCGTGAGGACGGCTCTTCAACTGCAGTCGATCCGCCAAATGAATGCTCTGCAACACCATCGCCACCTCTGAATACCCATCAGGACGGGAGCCGAGGATTTCCAGGTAGAGGTTGATCTTGGCGCGGGCAATCAGGGTACAGGCTTGCATGGGGTGAAAATCTGGGTCAGCAACAAGTCTCAACTCCCCTTAGCCTGTACAGACCTGATCAAAACACAGACTTATCCGGGGAGGTCTCCCAGCCCGATTCTAACGGCAATGGATCCCCTTTCTAGCTGCCGGAGCGCGGCCATGGCCCCAGCCACTCTCCACCGCGAAAGCGCCAGCGGGGAAACAAAATGCGCATTACCACCCAAGCGCTGAGGTAAAGGCAAACCCAGACCACACTGTAGTGGAGAATAAAATCTCCCAAGTCAAACCGTTGGGTTGGGATATAAGGAAGACCCACCACCTTCAAGACTGTACCCAAAAAAAGCCCTTCCCAAATGCCGGCCAAAAGCTGAAGGATCCCAGGCCAATCGTGATCCCACATCCACCCCATCAGGTAGTTATAAACAACATCCCAAACACAGCCAAACAGACCTACGTAGAACAGCACCCAAAAATAGGTGAGGCTGCCGCCATGTCCGGTGAGCCCAAAATAAAAGGGTAAACTTGCCAAAACACCAACGGTGGCCAATAAGAAAATGCGAGTTTGCCAGCGGCCAATCAGGGTCGGAGTCATCTTTTCCTCCAGCAGTTTTGCCAATCGAGATCATCAGGATCCGTGTCGCTCCCAGTCTGTTTGAGAGAATCTTCTGGCCTTCACCCCCATCCGTTCTCCCTTTGGTAGAGAAGAGTTAGGGCTCAGCGCAACACCCCTTTCACCAGGTTCAACGGGATAGGGAATAGCCATGATGTGTCGCCAACAATAGCGTTGATAACCATAAACATCCGGCAAAATCCAGGAGCGTTGCCCAATGTCGGCAAGCTAGGGGCTGATGTTTAGGGCCCACTTGCACCATTGCCACAGGGATCGGATCCCTTCTAAGCCTTTGACCCCCGGTTCCCGCAGTCGAGCCAGGTGTTCCACCGAGCGATGGGCACAGTACTGTAAACCCAAAAACGTATCCACCGGCGCATAGGGCCCGCCCAAGGTGATGATCCCAGCGGCGTACATTCGCCCATCCCGGTTGCGCATCTCCACCAGCTCAAAGTCGTTGGAGACATGCAAGCGCCCGTGAGGATTGAGGGGCAGGTTGTAGTGGGTAATTAGATCGTTGAGGAGAGGATTGGTCATGGGATCCGAAACCAAACCCGTACAGTCGATAACGAAATCTGCCTCCACCTTTAATTGCGTGTTGTTGTGGGTACCTCGAATGTAGGTTACCGGCTTACCCTTGTCGCCGGGAACCACCGACTCCACCTTGCCGAACACAATCGAGTACCAGCCCTCTCGCAACCCTTGCCGCACGATCCGCCGCCATTTCCGCCGACTTGCTGTCGTGGTGCCGCCCCAAGCTTCCAGCAGTTCGCGCCGTTCCAGGGGGGTCGCCGCTTCCAATTTGGCACGCAGAACTCCTCCCCAAGTGCCCTTGGGCCAGTTGAAGGGCTGAAACTCCCAATGGTTATCCACTGCCCGTTTGGCTCGTCCGAAGCGATTACCGCTTTTGGGCGCACGGCTCAGATGCACCACCGAGATGCGGGGGTTGACTTTGCGGGCTTCGTAAAGGCGTTCCATCACCTGAGAGGCGACGATCCCAAATCCCCGAATTAGGACGGTGCCACCTTGTTTCTCCAACTGCTCATAAACGTGATCATGAGGCTCATAGCCGTGTACCACCGATCTCAAATCTCCTGTTTTTTCGCGAAACTCCTGCAGGTCGTTGAGCAACTTGATGGCCGGATATCCAGTTGCCAAATGGAGATACTTGGCCACCATAAAACGGTGATCCGTATGGCCGGGCCGCGTTGCCGAATAGGCCACCACATATCGCCCATCCTCCGTTTTGCGAATGGCGCGAATATGGCCGTAACACAGCATTTGCTCCCAACCAATTCGGGCTGCCTCCCGATCCATTGAGGCAAATACATCCCCCGCCCGCGGCGTATAGGTATCTGCCAACAAGGGCTCACTAAATACCTGCCACAAAAAGCCGAATGCTTCCAACAATCGGCCGGAGAAAAAGGAACGCCAAGCATCCCGCAGAGCATAGCCAGGCCAGCCCCAAATGTTGTCTGGACAAGAATCGGAGCCAGAGCGAATTCGCTTCCAGCGGGGGATCTGGCAGTTGGTCAAAAGCCGTTCATACCGTTCGTAGGGTTTGCGGGCAATGCTGATGACGCGGATGTGTTCCGGTCTGACCCCGTAGATGCGCAGGGTATCCACCCAGACAAAGCTGCCGATACCGCCGCCCAAGGCCAAATAGAGGGTCTCTTCCACAGGTAGTCCGGTGGCTTTGAGGGCGCTCAGGGCAATTTGCTCAGCTCGAAACAAATCCGGCGGCGGAAAATCCGAGCCAGCCCGCACTTCAGGAAGCTGCTCTGGGGCAAAAACCACCGTGGAAGCCGGGGGAACCTCAAATGCGGTGTCGGGTTGGGTGGCCGGGCGAATCAGTTCGGTGCGCGGCTCCAGCAAAAGAGTAGGGGTGGCGGTCAGAAGGGTGGCATTGGGATCCCTGGGGGACACCAAACCCACGGTGATGCTGTAGGGGCCAAGCTCCACCACTTCTCCCCCCTGGAGCACCCGGCGTGCCTGACGGATTTTTTCCCCATTGATGCGGCTGCCGTTGGCACTGCGATCTTCATAGATGACCTGGCCATCCTCACCGAGATAGACGAGGGCGTGATAACGGGAGATCTCCTGGCTGGCAAACACAGCCCGCGCCACTTCTCGACCTTGCCATTCCTGTGGCAATTGGGCCAGCTCCCTGCCCAAGGCAAGAGGCAATGGAAAAATCAGCTCCTGCTGTTCTTCGGTGATGGGATCTTCCCAGCTCAGTTGAATTTGCATAGCTTCTGCTCACCTTTACAAAGATCATGAAGAGCATGCCTCTAACCCCCAAAACCCTGAACTTTGCTGAATTTACTGAGCTTTAGGCGGTTTGGCAAAAGTCATTGAGAGGGATATAGTAGACCAAGTTTCCCCCTGATCCTTGAGTCCACCGCAACGGTTGCCGGGAAGTGAAGGGGGAAAGCGCTCGGGGGGTATTCCTCAGGGCTTTGCGGGATACCGCCTTCCTGCTCAGAGATAGGCAGGATGCGATCGCTTCTTTCCTGAACCATGTTCAGGAGAGTTCAGCGTGAATGTATCAGGCCATTGAGAAAACACAGAACAGCGCGACCTCACAGGTCACTTTTGGTTTGCCCGGGATCCCTTTCTTCAATCCCTTATGGACTTGGATTGGCTGCCGGGATCCGTGGGAAGAATCGTTGCCCTAGGCAGGAGATTGCGGGGCTTTGCCAGCTTCTGGAGGAGGGATCACCAAGGTAGCGCTCAAAACCAAATGCCCACAGTAGGGACAATTCTGGCCCTGATATTCCGGGGGTAGGTAGTGAGGGTTTTCCAGGCGGCTGCACTTAACCTTGAGGGCGTCCAAAGTGCCGCGGCTGAGGGGAACCCCCTGATTCTTCCTGGCCACTTCTATGGACTTCACCCTCAGCACAATGTGCCCCAACTGAATTTGGCTATTGGCCTCAAGCGCAAGCTCTTCCTGAATTATTTTTCGGCCATTCACCCAGACAGGGTTGGGCTGCTTAGGAGGCAAACGATCCCGAGTTAAGTTGCGAATGTGAAAGTTTAAGGTTTTGGGATCAAAATAAAGCCCGGCGTGAACTCCTGAAACCGAGCGAGTTGGGTCATTAAGCACCACATCACAGCTGGGATCCCGTCCAATGGTAACCAGCTTAGAGGGGACAGGCGAAACCGTTTGCGATCGGCGCCGGTCGGCTTCGGTCCATTCTAAAGTGAGTTGACACACGATCCCATTCTCCACAGTTCAGCGCCTCCATTCCCTAGATCGGCTTCAGCATATCGAAAGGTCAGCTTGGGGAAAGCAGAAGATGTCTTTTTCGTCAAAATTGTTATCTTTTTGGATAACTGTAGCCTATTCCCCCGACCAAAAGCTTGTGCTGATCGAGATCACCTCAGTTGGGATCTCCGAGTTACATTCCTGCTGGAGACCGTGCCCAAACGCTCCGCGCCGCTTCCGCGACCACCCTCAGCTCCTCTTCCAGAGGGAGAGGGGAGCCAGACGGAAAGGTTTCATTCATGATGTTTAGACCATGATGTTTAGAGTGACTACATACTCGACTTTATCCCCACCCGATTTGAAGCAACAAAACTCGATCTCCTCAGGAACGGCGAGGCCGTTCAAGTTTGACCGAGGTGGCCTGATCCCTTGGCCGGAAGCCTCAGAAATCCACCTGAGAGATAGGGCCTAGAGTGAGTTTTGAGTTTCTGGGGATCCTGCAAGACTAGTATCCTCTGTGTCTTTATCCAAACCGTTTTCAAAGCACTCCGGTAAATGGGAAACTGCCGCTGCCCAGCCGCTCCTGCCGATCGAACACACTGATGGTGAGCTGATGGGATCCCGTTTGAGTGAGGGTAAAGCGATTCTGGGTCAGGGTCAGCCCTGTAACGGTGCAGGTGGTCGCCCCAACGAAGCAGCCGGGCAACTGAGCGGCATCAAAAGCTCCCAGAGTTACGAAATTGCCCAGTGGGGTGGTGACGGAAGCCAAAAAGGCGTTGGAACCCCGGATCCCGGCAGGGGCCTCTACCCGGAAAGACACCACAAAGGTCGGGGTTTGCCCCACCAAGACGGTGCGCGGAGAGAGATCAGTAATGGTGAGGGATGGAGCAGGTATGGGAGGCGGCAGGGGCAGAAGATCGCTGCTGCCGGTCGTGCCCCCACACCCCACCAGAACACTGCTCAGCAGCACCAGCAATGGGATCCGTTCATGCCTTCGCTGCATGGTTTTCCTCCACTCCAAAAGGTCTTCTTTTTTTGAGCTTATTGTCTAGAGTTTGTCTCCACCAAGCCAGCGGGCGGAAAGGAGAGAACCTGGCGAGAAGCAGCCTGGGATCCTTCGCTTATTCCCCTTGCAAAAGGTTTTGGCAAGCTTTGGCAATGGCCCAGTCCTCTTGGGCTGAGATCACCAGAACCCGCACCGGAGCATCCGAAGTGCTGATATCGCAGTTGCGGGGGGATCCGGCATTCAAAACCGGGTCGATCTGGATCCCCAAAAAACCTAGGTCTGCACAGGCTGCCGCCCGCACCGGTGCTGAGTTTTCCCCAATCCCCCCAGAGAACACCAGCGCATCCAGCCGATCTAAGCTCATGAGCATCGCCCCAATCTGGCTGCGCAGACGGTGAACAAACAGCTCAAAAGCCAGCTCCGCCCGGGCATGGCCTGCCTCCATTGCCTCCAACACAACCCGCATATCGCTGCTCAGGCCGGAAACGCCCTTCAACCCCGATTCTCGGTTCAAGATCCGATCCAGTTCATCCACGCTCATGCCCTGGCGCAACTGATGGATCAAAATGCCCGGATCCACCGACCCCGACCGGGATCCCATCATCAAGCCCTCCAGGGGGGTGTAGCCCATGGTGGTGTCCACACTTCTGCCCCCGCGAATGGCCGCCAACGAGCAGCCGTTGCCCAGGTGACAAGTGATCAGCCGCAACTCCTCCAGGGGTCGGTTCAAGATCTCGGCAGCGCGACGGGCGCAATGCTCGTGGTTGATGCCATGAAACCCGTAGCGGCGGATCCCTTGTTCAGCCCAAGCGTAGGGAAGGGGGTAAAGGGCTGCGGCCAGAGGCATTTGCTGGTGGAAGGCGGTGTCGAAAACGGCCACCTGAGGGATCCCCGGCAACAGTTGCCTTAGCAGACGGATGCCAGCCAGCGCAGCAGGGTTGTGGGCTGGGGCCAAGGGGATCAATTGCTCAATCGCCCTCTCCACCTCTGGCGTAATTAAGGTGGGCTGCCGGTACAGGGATCCCCCATGCACCACCCGATGGCCGACGCCGCCGATCTCAGCCGCCTGCGGGAGCAGGGATCCCTCCCCTTGCCAGAGGCTTTGAAACAGCGGGGCCAGTTGGCCGATCCCTCCCTCAGGTGAAGCGGAGGGAAAAGATTCCCACCCACCGCCTCGCCGACGAGTCTGGATGAGGGCCTCCCCCGGCTTGTAGGTGAAATCCACCTGGGCTTGCCAGATGGGCGTGGCCTCCACCCTTCCCTCAACCGTCAGAAATAGGGAGGATTTGAGGCTGCTGGAACCGGCATTGACGACCAGAATATTCACAGCGTGTCTTCGTTGGCCTTCGCACTGCTGGGCTTAAGGCCTATAGCCCGCTTGCTTGAACAGAGCGGTTGACTACCCTGCCGCTAAGGATGACCATAGCATTAAAGCCCTCCTGCAGCTTCCTGAGGCCAAGGCGAACTGCGTAGCGGTAGGACGGAGCTTTAGACCCAATTTTTTGGGTAATCTGTTCCCCTACTTCTGTTGCCCTCCATCCCACTGGACTAACGCTGCTTATGCCCAGAGTCATCGTCACAGATCCCATCGATCAGGCGGGGATCGACATTCTCTCCCAAGTCGCTCAGGTGGATGTGCAAACCCAGCTCACCCCAGAGCAGTTGATCGCGGTCATCCCCAACTACGATGCCATCATGGTGCGCTCCGGTACACGGGTTACCCGAGAGGTAATCGAGGCGGGGACGAACTTAAAAATCATCGGGCGGGCGGGCGTTGGTGTCGATAACATCGATGTGCCTGCCGCAACCAAAGCCGGGATCCTGGTGGTCAACTCCCCAGAGGGCAACACCATTGCCGCTGCCGAGCACGCCATTGCCTTGATGATGGCCCTCTCCCGCCACATACCCGATGCCAATGCCTCTCTGAAGTCGGGCCTGTGGAATCGGCAAGAGTTTGTCGGCGTAGAAGTCTACAAAAAAACGCTGGGGATTGTCGGATTGGGTCGGATTGGATCCCATGTGGCCCAGATTGCCAAGGCGATGGGGATGAAGCTGCTGGCCTATGACCCCTATCTATCCGTGGAGCGGGCCGAGCAACTGGGGGTACGCCTGGTGGACTTCACAACTTTGGTCCAGGAATCCGACTACATCACCTTGCACATTCCCAAAACCCCTGAAACCACCAACCTGTTCAACGCCGAAACCTTTCGCATGATGAAGCCGACCGCTCGCCTGATCAACTGCGCCCGCGGCGGTTTGGTGGATGAACAAGCCCTGTACGAAGCCCTGAAATCCGGCCAAATTGCCGGAGCGGCTTTGGATGTATTTGCCAATGAGCCCCTGAAGGACTCCCCGCTGTTTTCCCTGGGCAAAGAAGTCCTGCTCACTCCCCACTTGGGGGCCTCCACCGAAGAAGCCCAAGTGAATGTGGCCATTGATGTGGCCGAGCAGATCCGCGATGTGTTGCTGGGGCTGCCGGCCCGCTCTGCCGTGAACATCCCCGGCCTACAGGCAGAGGTGCTGCAAAACCTCAGACCCTACCTGGACTTGGCCGAAACCCTAGGCAACTTGGTTGGCCAATTGGCGGGGGATCGCGTCAACCAGTTGGAGATCCGCCTGCAGGGAGATCTGGCGGAAAAAGATGGGCAGCCGATCGTCATTGCCGCCCTCAAAGGGCTTTTGACGCTGGCGCTGCGGGAGCGGGTCAACTACGTCAACGCCTCCATTGAGGCCAAAGAACGGGGCATCCGGGTGGTGGAAACCCGAGATCCCTCTTTGAAAGATTATTCCGGATCCCTGACGTTGATTGCCCACGGCCCCAATGGGATCCGCTCGGTTTCGGGGGCGTTGATTGGGGAGCGAGAGGTGCGGATCACCCAGATCGACGAGTTCCCGGTGAATGTGCCCCCTTCCGCCAACATGCTGATGACCCTGCACCGGGATATGCCGGGAATCATCGGACGGATTGGCACCCTGCTGGGAGCCTACAATGTCAACATCGCCAGCATGCAGGTGGGGCGCAAGATCATCCGCGGCGATGCAGTCATGGTGCTCAGCTTGGACGATCCCCTGCCGGATGGGATCCTGGAAGAGGTGCTCAAGCAGCCGGGCATCCGTGACGCTTTTGTAGTGAACCTCTAGAATTGTTGATCCCTAGAAAAAATCCCAAATCTCACCTACCCTGGCAAGACGGAGTCTTTGCTTGAACCAGAGCAACTTGTCCCTAACCCTGTCCCAGATCCCAGACTGGGATTGGCCGGCCTTTCTGGAGTCCCTGGGCCATTTCGGTGTGGATCTCAGTCTGGAACGCATGCAAGTCTTGCTGCAGCGTCTAGGACAGCCCCAAGCTGGGATCCCGGCCATCCACGTAGCCGGCACCAACGGCAAAGGATCTGTCTGTGCCTGGGTCAGCCACGTGTTGTGGGCGGCAGGCTATCGTGTGGGCCGCTACACCTCTCCCCATTTGGTGGACTGGCGGGAACGGATTTGGCTGAACGGGGAATACATTTCCGCCAACGACTGGAGCCAAGCGCTGGCCCAGGTGCGAGACTGCCTACAAACCTATGCCCCTGACGAGGCTTCTCCCACCCAGTTTGAGGTTATCACCGCTGCCGCTTGGCTGTACTTCCGCCGGCAAAAGGTGGATGTGGCAGTGATAGAAGTGGGCCTGGGGGGGCGGCTGGATGCTACCAATGCTGGGATCGAGCCAGTGGTAACGGCTATCACCTCCATCGGCTGGGATCATTGGCAGCGCTTGGGCAACAGCCTTCCCCAAATTGCCTCTGAAAAGGCGGGTATTCTCAAGCCAGGGATCCCGGCAGTGTGCGCACCCCAAACCCCAGAGGTCACAGCAGTTATCCGAGCCAAGGCAGAGCAATTGCGAAGCCCCCTGAAGATGGTCGAACCTCTGCGATGGTCAGAGCCTCAAACCGTCCACTGGCGAGGGCAGCTCCTCACCTTGCCCCTCAGCGGCGATGTACAACTCACCAATGCAGCAGTAGCCCTTGCCGTTGTGGAAACCCTACAGCAACAGGGCTGGCGGATCCCGGATGCCGCTGTCGAAAAAGGATTTGCCATCACCCGTTGGCCGGGGCGCTTACAGCGGGTGCAGATTGGATCCCGTCAGTTGCTGATGGACGGAGCCCACAACTTGCCCGCTGCCCAGGCTCTCCGTCGCTATCTGGATGAGCATCAACCCGGCCCCCTCACCTGGTATGTGGGCATCCTCACCACCAAAGATGTCCAGGGCATTCTCAGCACCCTGCTGCGGCCGGGAGATTGCTTTTTTGCCCTGCCAATTGCCGGCCACTCTGGGACGGATCCCGAGCAACTTGCTCAGCTAGCCCAGACTCTGCAGCCTCATCTCGCCTCGGCACGGGCACTGCCCAATCTCTCCGCTCTTCGGGCTCAGTTGCTCAAGCCGAAAAACCTCACTGAGCCACCAGCTGTAATCTGCGGATCCCTGTACCTATTGGGCCAGGTGATGCAGGAATGTTTGGGATGGGATCTAGCCTGTTGAACTGACAGGTGAAACCTTATGCAAAACCTGAACTCCTCTCTTATAAAGAGAGAGGAGCTATGAACAAAAACTAGCTCTCAACCACTATCACTTGATCAAGATACTCCCCTACTGATTGGGTTAGGGTGGTGGGCCTGGCACCGAGCTAGGTTGCTAGCAGGTCGCCCTGCCAGTAGGTTCGCCGCTGATGCGTTTCACGTCCGAGTTCGGGATGGGTCGGCGTGGTTCCACATCGCCATAGGCACCAGGACAATACTAGCCACCCTGAAAGCTGCATAGCCAAGCGGTAGAACAACCGGTGAACCAGGTCAAGCGGACGGTCTATTAGGACCCCTCGGCTGCATGCATTGCTGCACTTCCACCTAGAGCCTATTGCCGGGTCGTCTTCCCGGGACCTTCACAGAGGACTCATCTTGAGGTGGGCTTCCCACTTAGATGCTTTCAGCGGTTATCCGCTCCGCACATGGCTA